>JAIROH010000231.1 GCA_031257595.1 Treponema sp.
ACTCCCCTCCTCCGGCTCTTTATAAAAAACAGGATATATGCTATTCTTGCCTTGCCGGGGGTAATATGAATGAATTTGTCATAGCCGCGACTCGTTCGATGCGGGCCTATGCTTCCAGGGTAGCGGAGTATCTGACTAAATTCGCAAGTTTTTCCGAATTCGCCGGGCAAATTAATGGTACGGGAATTCTAAAAACCGATCAGTTCGCCGACGGCGAAAAAGAAGTGGTGGTCACCAGTTCCATTCGGGGTAAAGACATTGTCCTTTTTACCAGCTGCGCCCGGAACGAAGCCGGAATCGGCGTTAACGATGCCAAAATAGAGTTGTACCATGCGGTAGACGCCCTTAAACGGGCCCAGGCCGCCAAAATCATTGTTTTTGAGCCGTTTGTATCCTGTTCCCGGTCGGATCGTACCGCCCGGAGGAGTTCCGTCGGCCTGTGGATTCACCTGAAAGTGCTTTCGAGCCTTGGAGTACGGCATTTTGTCACGTACCAGCTTCATTCCGATAAATCAAAGTCTATGCTGGACCCTACCATAAGCATCATGGACGACATACCGGCCCTTACCCTTTTAAAGCAGCGGCTCTGCGATGTGTATATCAAGAATATTGACACGCTGGAAAACGATGTACGGAAAAACTGGGCTTTCTGTTCCGTTGACGCCGGCGGTGAAAAACTTGCCAGAAATTTTTCAAACTCATTCGGAGTGTCGCTGGTTGTCGCCCATAAACAGCGGGATTATTCACGCTGCAATTCAATCGAGTGCGTCAACATACTTTCCGCGGAACCCGTCGCCGGCAAGATCCTCTGGATCGTAGATGATCTTGTGGACACCGCCGGATCGGTGGAAACCCTGATACGGGCGCTGGCCCCGATGAAGCCCGCCGAAATCAACCTGCTTGCCGTTCACCCGGTATTTTCCTCTCCCGCCCCGGACCGGCTTAAAAAACTTTCCGATGAAAAGCTGCTGAACCGCATCATTGTCACCGACACGGTCGCCTGTTCCCAAACCTGTCAGGATTCCATTCCCAACCTGGAAATAGTGCCTTCCGCCGAACTTTCCGCAAAGGTCATAAAAACGATAGTTTGCAACACTTCAATGGCCAAACTGCTCCGGGACTTCAACGCGGAGCTGTACCTCAAGTCGCCTACCCTGTTCAGCGGCGTTTGAGGGAAAGGCAGTGTGCGGTGAACCGTCGGAGTGACCCGTTTTTAGAACATTCTTTTTATAAAACGCGCCACGTACATAGGACCGCTGCCGCCCGAACGATCGGGGAGAATTATTCTGCCGAATCCGGTTTGTTCGCCTTCTGGGAAATCCGGCGGATCAAGGGCGGCCCCGCTTTTGTATTTTGCCAAAAGTTTTTCGGCGACTCCGTCGTTTTCTTCCGCCGAGATTGCGCAGGTTGCGTATACCAGCGAAGCGCCCGGCTTTAGCATAAGAAAGCATGACGAAAGCAGCGCCCACTGCCTTTGGGCAAGAAAACGGGGCCGGGCGGCCGTCCACCGGGACAGGGCTTTTTCGTTTTGGATCACATGCCGTTCGCTTGAACAGGGGGCGTCAAGAAATACGCCTGAAAATCTTTCCCGGTAATCCGCTTTTCCCCCAAGAGAGGCGGCGTCAAAACCCGATACGGTAACCCTGGCCCTGGCTTCGCTTGATAAATGGCTGTCCAGCACATTCAAAAGCCGGCGCCGTCTTTCCCGGGAAAGTTCGTTGGCCATAAGAAAGGCAGATCGAGGAAGGGAAGCGGCAATAACAAGGCTTTTCCCGCCCGGCGCGGCGCAGGCGTCAAAGATCGTTCCGTTTTCGGCAAGCCGCAAGGATTCCGCCGCGCGTACTGAAGCGGGATCCATATAGTATGGCGACACGATGAAGGAACCGGTGAACGGGAAAGAGGGGCTTGTTTCAAGCAACGCTTTCCGCAGATGTTTCCAGCGTTCACCGTAAATAGCCTTGTAATAATCTTCAAAATCCTGATTCAATATTCAATCTTCCACAAAAAAAGCCCGTCCGGCGGCAGGGTCGGCCCGGCAAGCTCCCTCTTTCCCGAACCGATGATGTGCCGGAATTCTTCCGGCCGCGTTTTACGTTCTTCGTAAAAGATCATCGTTCCCGCTACGGAACGGACCATTTTCCATAAAAACGCGTTTGCCCGTATTTCAAAAACGAGCTTTGCCCCTTCGATAAAAAAATAAGCGTTATAAATATACCGGCTTCTTGATCTGGACAAATCACGGGGAACCGCGAAAACCGTACAGTCAAATTCTCCCCGGAACAGACGGGCATACGCGTTAAGAAGGGTTATGTCGGGCTGCCTTTTTAACGGTAGCGCGAATTGTTTTTCCTGGGGTACGGCCTCCCGAGGCGGAATAAAAAAATACCTGTAGGTACGGGATTTGGCGTCAAAGCGGGCGTGAAAACCCGGAGGAACCTCCTCCGCTTCAAGTATCCGTATGCTGTTGGGAAGCAGGCTGTTCAGGGCGGGCCTAAAACGCCGGGGATCCATGCTTCTTTTTATCGAAGAGTAAAAATTAGCCACCTGGCCCGCGGCGTGGACACCCGAATCGGTACGTCCCGATCCCGCAAGCGGCACCGGGTGTCCGTGCATCTTTTCCAGAGCGGCTTCTATTTCGCCCTGAACGCTGCTTTGTTTTTTCTGCCGCTGCCAGCCGCAGTAGGAAGATCCGTCATAGGAAACAAGCAGCTTTATGTTCCGCTCCCCGCTATTCATCGGTCTCGTTGATTTCCCTGCCGATACTTTCATAAAGTTCACGGGCATGTTCCAAAAGCGGGCCGGGTTTGTTTTTTGATGATTTCCCCAAACCGAAAATTTTGGCGATGGTACGCTTTGCGGCGGAAAGGGATTCCATCCTCTGTTCCGCGTTGTCCCGGGGACCGTATTTAAGTTTGAGCAGGGCGGAAAGGTACAGGGCGCCTTCATAGGCGTAATTTTTGTCCGTGTCCGGTCCGAAATTCTTTATCCCCGAAAGCGTTTCTTTCCCGTTTTGTTCCCTGGCTATCGCCTCATTGTAGAGAAACTGGGCTTTCTTTTTAAAAAGCAGGGCAAGCCAGTCGTAATGGTAACCGGGGTATTTACCGGCAAGATCCTCAAGCAGCCAGCCCGTCCGGATGGCCGCAATGGCCTGTTTTATCGCGGGAGAAAATTCTTTGGGATAATACTCGTAGCATATAAGCGTCAAATACCAGGAAGCGGCGCCGCTTACCAGATCCCGCGGCTTGGTAAAATCGGCGGATGGAAAAATAAGCCTTGTTTCCTTGAAGCGGCTTTCCCTTGTGTCCAGAATCTTTTGCCTGCCCGGGGACGGCAGGTTTGAAAAATCCTTGTCAACCGAAGCAAACCAGCATTCGGGGCAGACGGTCGCCGGATATGCCAAAGGGTAAATCGTTCCGTACTTTGCCGACGGTTCGTAGAGCCGGTGAAGCTCGTCGGTAATCGCGCCGGCGATAAGCCGTCCGCTCCCCGAAAGAAGCTCCTCCCTGTGAAAAACGGTTTCGCAGACAGGGCAATGGTATTCTTCTTTGGAAGCAAACGATATTTTTAATTCCTTGTCTTCCATCGCTTCTCTCCTAAATGCTTTCCAAAATCACCGCCGCAAAGGCCATGTCTCTTTCGTGGGTAAGGGAGAGCTGGATTTTTGCGACGCCCTTTTCCCGTATTGCGTTAAGGGCGTTTTCGTAAAGTTCCAGAACAGGCGCCCTGCCGACCCGGTTTTTTACCACAATGTCTTTTAAGCAAAAGCCGGAAAATCCCGTTCCCAGCGCCTTGCCGAACGCCTCCTTCGCCGCAAAGCGGGCGGCCAACGAATCGAGCATGCCTTCTCCACGTTCCCTGCAGGCCCGGATTTCATCAGGATGGAAGAATCTTTCCAGCAGCTTTTGATTGCCGGTCCATTTTTCAAATCTGGGGATGAAAACGGCGTCAATGCCAAATCCCACGATCACTGATCTTCTCCATCTTGTTCTTCCGCTTCGACAATCCGCAGCGTTATCTCAAGCGGTTCCTGGCGGCTTAGGGTAAACGCTTCGGGAACGGAAGCTTTTACCGGCAGTACATAGACCCCCGGACCGGTAATATCCGAGGCGTCGACGGAAAGCGTATCTTCCTGGGGTTCAAAAACCTCAACAAACCTTTGGGCGCCTTCAAGACGAAGGCTCCCGAAACCTGTCTCCGGCGTCAAAAAATCGCCGGAAAGTCCGGTAACGGAAATCGGGATGCCGTCAAAACTCCGGATCATAATTGATTCCCGGATAAAACCCCTGAATTCGGTCATGCCGTCGCCCCGGATCACCACAAGGGGATTGGGGTTCATGATCTTAAGGTGAACGGAAAAATCTTCGTTTCGGCTCTGCAGATCGATAGCATCGGTACTTAATTCCGCTATGCCGCTTATCAGGTTAAGGGGGCCGTCAACAACCATCTGGTTTGGTTCCAGGGTATAGGACACCAGTTCGTAACCTTTTTCCGGACTGCCTTCGAGATTCGGGGCAATAGGCACATATTTGCTTAGCTTGGTATCCAGATCTATGGCTATTTCCATGGGTTCCACGATAATTTCAAAATTTTCCACCTCCAGGGCGGTTCCTTTTTTTCGGATCTGTATCGCCGCCTTAAAGGAACCCGGCTCCCTGTACCTTGTCAGATCCAGATACGCCTCAATATCGTCTTCCACCACCGGATAAATACTGTTGGCGTCTCCCCTCAAGGTTACCCGGATATTGCGGGGGTACGAACTTGACGGGACAAGGTTATTGCCGATCTCAAGCTGGAGAGGAACGGGAAAAAAACGTTCCTGGATATTGGCCAGGCGGTGAAATACAAAAAGAATAATCGCCGCCACAATGGAAAGCACTTTAACGGGCCACTTTTCCGTAATCCTGGCAAGAAGCTGTTTGCCTTTCTGCCAATTCACCGTTTCTTTCGTATGTTCACTCAACGTCAATAGCCCCGTTTTCGGTAATATCCGTCCCGCCCCGCACGGTTTTGTCCAAAAGCTCTTTTAGTTTGCGCTGAACCTCCAGCGGCGAAAGGTCGTAGTACAGTTTTGATTCGTAAGCCAGGGATATTGCCCCGGTTTCTTCCGACACAATAAGAACGACCGCGTCGCTCTGCTCGGACATACCCAGCGCGGAACGATGACGGGTTCCGAAACTCTTCCGGATGTCCTGCTGTTCCGACAATGGCAAAAGGCAGCCGGCGGCGGCGATACGCCCGCCCTGCACTACCATGGCCCCGTCGTGCAGAGGCCCGTCAAACTGGAACACCGCTACAATAAGGCTCGAGGAAAGGTCGGCGTTAAGCCGTGTCCCGGTTTCAAGTATATGCCGCAGGCTTACCCTGCGGGGAAACACCACAAGAGCCCCCCTTTTAAGCTGGGAAAGGATCTCCGCGGCGGTAACCACGGCCTCAAGCTGTCCCAGCCGCGGCTTGCTGTCCAGCCTGAAAAGCTCTCCCTGCCCAAGGCGCATAATAATCTGCCTTAGCTCCGGCTGGAATACAATCGCCACAGCCACAAAAAGCCCCGGAGCGAGTATGTTAAGCAGCCATTGAAGGGTCGAAAGTTTAAAAAGAAACGCTATGCCGAAAATAACCGCCAAAAACCCCGCGCCTTTTAAAAGTTGGAGTGCCTGGGTTTTAAGGAACAGATCATAGGCCTTGTAAAGAAGGAACGCGAGAATTGCGATATCGAGCACCGGACGGAGGAGATTGTAAAATTCAACTATTCCCTGGTACCACGTCATGTTTTTTTGTTCCCAAGCTTTTCCAAAACTCCGCCGGCGTCTTCGTTGACAAACGAAGGGAATGAATTACCCTGACTAGGTCCCTGGCCGGTCTCGTATCGTGAACCCTCAAAATATCCGCCCCGCCAAAGAGAGCGGCGGCCTGGGCCGCCAGGGTTCCCGCCAACCGCTCTTCCGCTTCCCGGCCGGTCAACGCTCCGATAAAACTTTTCCGGGAAAGGCCTACTAAAACAGGATAATCCGGCGGGCAAGTTTCCGCAAGCCGATTAAGCAGAATAAGGTTTTCCCCAAGGGTTTTTCCAAAACCTATTCCCGGATCAACGATAATCTTTTCCTTTCTGATGCCCACCGCCGCCGCTTTTTCGGCCGCGGCGCTCAAAAAGTCCCGAACCTCCCCCACTATCGCGAGAGCTTCCGTACCGGCCTTTTCTTTTTCTTCGGCGATGATCCGCATGGTTTTCGGGCTTCCCCTCATGTGCATCAGTACGAGCGCCGCCCCCCTGCCGGCGGCAAGCGCCGCCATGTCCGGATCCGCCAGGGCGGAAATGTCGTTGATAATGTCGGCGCCTTCGTCGAGGGCCGCCCCGGCGACTAAAGCCTTGCGGGTGTCCACCGAAACGGGAAGTTTCGACAGGCGGCGGAAATCTTTCAACACGGGGATAAGCCGGGAAAGCTCCATTTCGGGCGAAACATAGTCCGAACCCGGCCTGGTGGATTCGGCGCCGAAATCGACAATATCCGCCCCGTCCTCTTCCGCCTGTAAAGCCGCCTTTAGCGCGCCGCCGGGCCGGGAATTTCTGCTTTGCCGGTAAAATGAGTCGGGGGTAACGTTAACAATCGACATGACAAGGGGCCGGGAAAAATCCAAAAGCGCCCCGCCGGGCAGCGGCAGAGGCGCTTTTTGGGGGGGAAACGTAAAACCATGTACCTGATTTTTCATGATAAACCGCCCCGGAGACCCTAGGGTGGAATTATTTATTCTTGTGTCTGTTTTTTCTGAGTTTTTTCTTTCGCTTGTGGGTGGCGATCTTCCTGAGTTTGCGCTTTCTTCCGCAGGGCACTTGAATATCTCCTTAAAGTACAAATTGAGCCAAAGACTGATTATAACGCCGTTGTTTAGTGACGGCGACAACCCCGATTCAGCTTTATTGAGTATGAACGAGAGCCGATAAAAGGTCAAGTATCCTGTCGAAAGCCCCTTCCGGAGAAACCTTTATCGCGTTTGGAATAGACGCGAAAAAAGTAATCTGCCGTTTTGCGTAGCGCCGGGAATTACGGGTCACAAGATTCTTTACCCCGTCCGGGTCCTCTGACAGCCGCCATGTCCGTCCTGTGGGCGCGCCCTCGTCAACAAAAAATTCCCTGTAACCTATGGCCCGCATTCCCGGATCCTCCGGGGTATAGCCTTTTCGGAAAAGCCCTTCTACTTCGCCGGCAAGGCCGATCCGGAACATTTCATCGCAGCGCCTTTCAATGCGGCGGTAGAGTTCTTCCCGGGGCCGGGAAAGTTCCACGATAAGGAACCGATAACGGCCTGAAGGCGCGCGCTCTCCGGGATCTTCCCGGTCATCGGGAAATTTCCGGGGCGGAGTATGTTCCGTTCCGTGAGGGACAAAAGAACTTAGGGGTAAGCCGGTAAGCCGGAACACTTCAAGCGCGCGGAGCAGCCTGTAGGTATCGTTGATGTGGATACGGGCGGCGCTTTCCCCGTCATTTTCCGCGAGTTCTTTTCTCAGGGCCTCCGCGCCCTTTTCGGTCAGCTCTTTTTTCAGGGTTTCCCTGACCGCCGGATCCGACGGGGGCGCGGCGCTCAGCCCGAGAATAAAGTTTTTCAGGTAAAAGCCCGTACCCCCGGAAACCACCGGGAGTTTTCCGCGGGAATAAATGTCCGCGCAGGACAAATCGGCAAGCCGGACAAAATCCCCAACGTTAAACTGTTCGTTGGGGTCCCGTATGTCTATAAGATGGTGGGGCAGCCGCCGCCGCAGTTTCGGAGAAGGCTTCGCGGTTCCTATGTCCATCCCCCGGTATACCTGCATGGAGTCCGCGGAAACGACTTCCGCCGCGACGGTTTCCCGTCCGGCGGTCTTTTCCAGAAACAACCTTGAAAGCAGTTCCGTTTTTCCGGAAGCCGTGGGCCCGAAAAGGACGAAAACCGGACGGCTTTCCATCGGGAATTATTCCGCGCGCTCCGAAAGGGCCGGATCGCCGCTGCGAAATTCGATTTCCCTGGAAAATACCTGGGCGGCGGCCAGGGAAACGACTTTGCCGTCGCTCTCCTCTATCCTCTCATCCTGGAGCATGGATAGCTGATAAGCCCTGCGGGAAGCCGCGCAGGTTATTTCGTACATATTGCTTTTATACTCGATTAGTTTTTCAAGGGGGAAAATCATGAAAAAAATATAGCGGTTTTGGGAAAAAATGACAAGAGCCCGCGCTGCCTCGCCGGTAATTCCCGGTTTATGTTCCGATGGACAAAATACCAGCCGTTATACCACGGCGTCCTCGCATGCTTCAAAATCACAGCGGCAATAGGCGGCGTTACAGCCGGGCAGAGGCAAAACAGGTATGTCGTTGATCGAATAAATCCCGCCGTTATGATTTTTAATTTCTTCACAATCAAGATCGCCACCCATATTGACTACCTTTACTTTGGTAACGCCCCGGGTACGCAGTTCCATCAGCTTGTACTTTCTGTTGACGGCAAATACATTCATGTAATAGATGATCGGGATGATCTGCCGGGGATCCTTTTCGGACAGGCCTTTTTCGCTCATGCAATCCGCCATTTCCCGGGAGATCTTTAATTCCGGGTCAATATGGAGGGCTTCTTTTTCTTCATCCGAAAGGCAGTCGTTATATGAAAAAGGATCGGTAAAATAACCGCCGATTTTGGGGATAATCTTTTCCAGGTGGGGTAATTTTTCCTGTTTGAAATAGCCGGAACTTTCAATATCCCGCATCATCCTCGCAAGGATCTCTTTTCTAAGTATATCTTTCCGTTCGTTTGGAGTCAGAACCACATAGTTGGCGGCGTTTACCAGCGATTTAAGATCTTCGCCGCTGCGCCTGGTTGCCAGAACTTCCCGTACTTTTTTGGCCAATTCCAAAAGATCAGCTGCCATCGACTCACCTCTCCTGTATGTATAGGAATATACCACACTATTTTTGGATATTCTATCCCTATGTAGATTGGATTGAGGTTTTTTCAAAACCGGCTCGATTCCGGAAAATTTTTAGGGTTGTTTTGCGTATAACCGCCTGTAGGCGTCAAAATAATCGGTATACGGTTGATGGTCCTTTTCATACGCGGGATTGCGGGCCAAAAGACCGGTTCTACGGGGAAAGGAGCCGGCCGGGAGTCCCCGCCGGTACGCCTTTTCGTCCGCCGCTTTGATATGCCCTCCCGTCTCTCCGGCAGCCGAAGCGTCGTAGCTAAAACCGTATAATAGAGACGCCGGCGAATGTTTTTTCGCGCCGAAAGGAACCGCAAACGCTTCCGCCCCGGTAATCGCGAAGCCCGCGGGCAGAACCCCGCCAAGCGCCGCACAAAAAAAATCCGGTTCGACATAACGCTCAAAGTCAACACAGGCGATTTCGCCGTCACAGATCGTTCCAACAGCCGCCGGAGAGGCAAAATCCAGTTTTACATGGGGATTAAACCCCTGCGTAAAAACCGGCCGCAGCCCGCTTCGCAGCAGAGCCATCGAAAAAACTTCTATGACGCCCAGATGAGGGGTAAAAACCGCGGAATCCTTTTTTGAAAACGAAAAAACCATGCGCCAGACGACAGCGTTCGGGCTGCCGGGCGCCAAATTTTCCTCATTTTTTACTTCATACTGTATACTATTTTCGACAACCCGGTGTACTTTACCGCAAACACCGCAGGGATTTGTACACTTTTCCATACAAGGTGAAGTCAAATTTGCTTCACCGGATTTTATGTTTTCTTTTTCCAGGTATGCGTGATGTGTACCCGGTTTAATCACCGACCACGGGAGGGTTTCCTCTGTCTTTTCGGCAAGGACGGAAGAAACCAATTCCGGATTTTCGGCAAACAGCCCCTGCCAGATGTCTTTGCGAAAATATTCCGACCAGGGATCGAGCCTGGCGCCGAGGGTGAACGCCTGTTCGATCATCTCCCCTGCCCGTTCGTTCCCCCTGGCGATAAGCCCTTCGAGTACCGCGGTAAACGGATCGTGGACGCTTACCTTGTGTCCCAGGGGTTTAAGAGACGACATAATGTACTTTAGTTTGCGCCAGGCCCGATCTTCGTCAAGCTGGGCCGCCCTTTCATACGGGGTATGGGGCTTGGGAACAAAAACACCGATATTGATGTGAAAATGCCCCCGGCTTCGCCTGCCCGCTTCGGCGATAAAATTCACAATGGCCTTTTCTTCTTCGTCCGGCTCCGTGTTTTGTTCGCTGTTTTGTTCTTTGCCCTTTTCCGGCCCGCGAAGAGACGGATTTGCCGGCGGCAGACCAATCATAAAGTAAAATTTCGCCCCGCGCCAGCCTCGCCGTTTTGCTTCGACAAGTATCGAAACAACTTCGTCAAGTTTGACTGTTTTGTTTATCCCAAGCTGCCACATTTCAAGAGGCGTTTCCACGGCAAAAGTAAGACCGCTCTTACGCACCTCGGAAATTTTTTCGAGCAGCGGCAGGGAAAAACCGGAAACCCGCAGCGATGGAAGCTGAAACGAAACACGCCGGGACGAGTAAACGCTGTTCAGGTATTCGGTAAGTTCGTCGATGTAACGGTAATCGCCGCTTGAAAGAGACGAAAGACTTATCTCCCGGTATCCGCCCATGTTGACAAGCTCGTCGACTTCCCGTACGACAAGGCCGGCGTTTTTTTGCCTCATCGGCCGGTACCATATTCCCGCGTGGCAGAAACGACAGCCGTTGGGACAACCTCTCATAATTTCAACCGTCCCGTGGTGCTGGACGGTTTTTATGTTTGATACGGGAAAGATAAACGCGGCCCGCGGGCCGGGCTCAGCCTGTCCGGAATCGATCTGTTCAGGATCGGCCTGACCGAAATCCGCGTAGATTGCCCGTGAAACCCCGCTCTTGCCCGGTATCCACACATTCGGATGGGACGCGATAACGGAAAAGATATCGTCCCGCAAAGCGCCGGTTTTTTTTCTTTCCAAAAGTTTTTCACAAAGTTCAAAAAAGCCCGCTTCGGCTTCGCCTATCCAAAACGCGTCGATAAAACGGCTGTAGGGCAGCGGGTTGGAAATACAGGGGCCGCCCATAAGTACAACAGGATCGCGTTCGCCCCGCTCCACCCGGCGGACAGGGATTCCCGAAGAACGCAGTATGGCAAGGGCTCCGGTAATGCCAAGCTCGTAGCCGAGGCTAAGGCAAATAATGTCCGCGTCGCGCAGGGCTATACCGGTGTCAAGTCCGTAAAGGGGGATGTTTTCGCTTTCAAGCAGCTTTTCAAAATCCGGCGCGGGAGTAAAGACCCGGTCGCAGGAAACGCCGGGAATTTCGTTAAGCTTTTTGTAGATGATGCGCAGGGCCTGGTTGGACATGCCGATTTCGTACAGATCGGGAAAAGCGACAACCGTTCTGAGCAGGGCGTCTTTTTTGACGATGGAACCGTATTCGCCGCCCGAATACCGCGCGGGCTTTTCGACGGAAAGGAGCTTTGTCCCCAGGTCGTAAAACGGATCGATAAAGCGGGGCATGTTGCCCGGCGTCCTGCCCCGATAATCAGCGGCGGCAGATTTTGCCATTTTGGTATTTTGATTCGCAAGCGGGTCCATACCCCGCCCCTTTGGGGCGATTTGAACCCGGCAAGGATTTGTTTGTTGGGGGTATGGACACGCATAATATCCATACCTTGCAGAACGATGATACCCCGCCGCACTGCGGCGGGGAGAGTCATTCGGACAAAACACTAGCGGTTAAACCTTCTAATGTGGATACTCAAGGCGATGCCGATACCGGCCATCGCGGAAATAAGCGCCGAACCCCCATAGGACATAAAGTACAGGGGTATGCCGGTTATCGGCATAACTCCCATCGCCATTCCCACATTGATAAGAAAGTGGAACGAATACATCGCGGCAAGGCCCAGGGCAATATACGCGCCGAAATTGTCCAGCGTAGTGTTTACGATCTTGATAAGCCTGAGGCAGATAAGCAGAAAAAGGGCGATAACCAAAAGGCCCCCAAAGAGCCCCCATTCTTCGGTAAAAATCGAAAAAATAAAATCCGTGCTTTGCTGGGGAAGAAAACGGTAATGGCTTTGGGTTCCGTTAAGAAAACCCTTGCCCGTAAAGCCCCCCGAACCTATTGCCGTCATGGATTGAATAATGTGCCAGCCGGATCCACGGGGATCCACATTGGGATCAAGGAAAACAATAAGCCGCATAATCTGGTAGTCCTTGAGCACTTTATGGGAAACAAACGACGCGAGAAGGGAAAAAATACCCATCACCCCCGCGTAGCATATCCAGTAAAAATAACGTTTTTTGTAACGCCTAAAACCGTAGAACGAAATAAGGCTTATCGCGAAAAGAACAAAGACGCTTATCAGAATAAACCATTTGTTCATCAGGATCATTACGGAAGGGAAATTTCCCTTGAGTATGGCTTCCTGCCAAAGGGGCAGTACCATCATAACCCCGGTTAAGGTTATGCAGCCGCCGAGGAAGATCACGTATCTGAGGGTGATGCCGCCTATAAAGGTCATCGCAAGCAGGATCGGTATAAACACAAGACTCGTCCCGAAATCAGGCTGGAGCAGTATAAGGACCATCGGAACAAACACGATAAGACAGGAAACGGTAAACCGGCCCAGGACGTTTTGCCCTCGCCTTGTGGAATCGAGATGCCGGGCGAGAAACAGTATCGTCGTTATTTTGGCGAATTCCGACGGCTGTATGCCAAAACCGCCTATTCCTATCCACGCGCGGGCGCCTGAAACCATACGGCCGAAAAGACAGGTGTAAACCAGAAGAAGCAGCGTCCCGAAATACAGGTATATCGAAAAGTCGTACATCCTGCGAAAGTTAAGCATCGAAAGCGCCAGGGCGATCGCCGTACCGGCCGCCGCCCAGATTATCTGACGCCGGTATTCGTCGGAAACCACGTTTCCCGTGGACGAAACGCCGGAAGAATAAATAAAGAGGATGCCGAAAACGGTAAGAATAAGCGCCGCAAGGAAAAGCGGAAAATCTATATCCAAAAAATCCCGCGGTTTCATTCGCGGCGTCCCTGTATCGGCGCTATGTTTTGAAGCCCCAGGGTTACGACCGCTTCTTCATAGCTTTGACCGGCAAAGATTCCCTGAAATATAATCGCCGTGGCGTAGGGAGACCACCAGTCCCAGGGATTGGAGGCTTCGACAAGCACGGTTACGATAATCTGTTCGTCGTGGTTGTCGGTATTGTAGGGCCCGTACGCGGTAAACCAGCAGTGCCAGCGATCGGGAAGCCCTACTTCCGCGGTACCGGTCTTTCCCGCCAGCGCCACGGCCCTGATATCGGCGGGATAGCGGGCGGATCCTTCGGTAATGACGGTACGCATATTGCGCCGTACCGCGGAAAATACCTCGGGGCCGGCTTTTTCACCCATGTCGTGAATGATCTCCGGGGCAACGGTTTGTTCAACCGCCCCTGAAACGGGATCGCGCACTTCCTTGAGTACATGAGGTTTGTATCCTACGCCGTCGTTGATCACCGTGGCGACCATATTGGTTATCTGCAGGGGGGTAACCAGGGTAAAGCCCTGGCCTATCGACATATTCATCGTATCGCCGGCAAGCCAGCGTTCGTAAAAACGGCGCTCTTTCCACTGGGGCGTGGGGATAAAACCGTCTATCTCTCCGGGCAGATCGATTCCCGTCGGTTCGCCGTAGCCGAAGTCGCGGGCATAGCTTACAATGCGGTCCACCCCCATGTTGTCCCTGCCCGTTACCCAGAAATAAATGTCACAGGAACCGGCCAGGGCCTGCTGCAGGTTTACCGCCCCGTGGCCGGAACGGAGCCAACAGCGCCAGTTACGCTGACCGTAGTCGATTAGGCCGGTACAGAGTATACGCTGTTCCGGGTTGATAAGATTTTCCGCAAGAAGCCCCGTGGACATGAGGATCTTAAACGTCGAAGCCGGGGGATAACTTGACTGTATCGCCCGGTTCAAAAACGGCTTGTTGGGATTGTCGATAAGCCGCTGGTATTCGGCGGACATATCGCTCCGGTAGAAAATGCCGGGATCGTACCAGGGATAGGAAACCATCGCGAGTATTTCGCCATTGGGCCGCATAACAACGGCCGTTCCCATCCTTTGTCCAAGGGCTTTTTCCGCCAAAAGCTGTATGTTCTG
>JAIROH010000248.1 GCA_031257595.1 Treponema sp.
TTTTCCGTCATGCCGCTGCGGGTGGGGCTTCCGGGGCTTGGCTTTATCGTTCTGTCCACCCTGATTATGGGAACCAGCGCCCGCTTGTTTGATTCCGCCAATTTCAAAACTACCGGGGCGGCCTATGGCACGGCCCTGAAAAAAGTCGGCGCCGTGCCCATCAGGATGATCGCCCTCCTTACGGCGCTTGAAAACGGCCTTTTGGCGGGGCTGTTTGTGCAGAGGACTTCTATAGGGATCCCTCCGGGGATGGGGCTTACCCTGTACCTTGTCTGTTTGTCCCTGGGGCTCTTGGTGGGAACTTTTATCTATGTGTTGACCGACCGGTTGGTGTCAAAAACCCTGATCGCCGACTCCCTCACCGAATACCCCCGGGATCTGCGGGAGGGGCGGCAAAGCATCAAGATGCTGATCATCCCCATTGTGATAACCATTATCGCGATCCTTTACAGCCTTTCCGCCGCCCTGCTGGTTGTTACCCGTGCGGGGGGAAACCTCGGGAATCTGGAACGGGGAGACCGGACCACCCTGTTTGGCCTTATCGCATTCCTGGTACTTGTCGTATTTGCCCTGGCCCTGGTCCTGAAAAAGAGCACTTCCTCCCTGTTCGACGCGGTGATTAAACAGCTTGAAAATTTGTCCTCCGCCAAAAAAGATTTGACCCGGCGAATTTCGATTTGTTCCGTGGATGAGGTGGGAACCATCGCGGGAATGGTCAACGGTTTTTGTGAAAACATGGAGGCCGGGATGCGGGACATCAAGGCCGGCCAGGGGGATCTGTCCGCGGCGGGCCTCAAACTGGAGGATCATGCGTCCGGCATGGCATCGTCCCTGGAACGTATTTCCGGAGCGGTAGAACAGGTTCGGACAAAAACCGATGAGGAGACGCGCAGCGTAACGGAATCCTCCGCGGCGGTACAGCAGATCGCCAAAAATATCGAGTCCCTGGACAACTCGATCAATACCCAGGCGGCCAGCGTGAGCGAGGCTTCCTCGGCGGTGGAGGAAATGATCGGGAACATCAGCTCCATCGGCGCCGTTACGGAAAAAATGGCCCTCCAATTCAAAGCCGTGGGCGACGCCGCGTCGACGGGGGGCGCCATACAGCGGGAAAACGGGACCAAGGTCAACGAGATTGTGGAGCAGTCTCAGGCCCTGCAGGAGGCGAACCGGATCATCGCCACAATTGCCGCCCAGACCAACCTTCTGGCCATGAACGCGGCGATTGAGGCGGCCCACGCGGGAGAGGCGGGCCGGGGCTTTTCCGTAGTGGCCGACGAAATACGAAAGCTGGCGGAAAATTCTTCCACTGAATCCCAAAAGATCAGCGCCGAACTAAAACAGATTGTGGAAACCATCAATTATATCGTAAAAAACGCCAAGGCGTCGGAAGAGTCTTTTACCCAGGTTTCCGTCAAGGTAGACGAAACGGGCAAACTGGTACAGGAGGTAAATAACGCCATCAGGGAACAGAAGGAAGGGGCCGGCCAGGTCATGGAAGCCCTAAAGGTGATGAACGACGTAACCGCCGAAGTCAGTACCGGTTCCAAAGAGATGCGCGCGGGTAACGAATCCATGTTGAAAGAGATCAGCGCGTTGCAAAGCCAGTCCCGGAAAATAGCGGAAAGCGTTTCCCAAATGGCGGAGGACATACAAACCGTAAACGCCGGGGCCCGGGAAATTTCCCAACTGGCCCTAACCAATCAGGGGGCGATTGCGTCAATTTCCAAAATTGTGGACAGTTTCGAAGTGTAAAAAGCCGATAAAACAGAAATTAAGGAAGCGCTGGTTCATTCGAAAGCGAATAAATCAGCGCTACTTTAATCCATCCCATTGATATCTCCCGGATCCGTACCGGCCCCGATTCGCTTCCATGACCGGTACAAAGGGTTAGATTCAACAGTACCAAAAATTTTTTTCAAATCGACATAATTCTGACACAATCCATGGCTATATTAATGGAGTAAAAAAGAACAAGGGAAGCACTGATTTATTCGAATGCGAATTCGTCAACGTAGTTGACGTAATCAGCATTGCCCAAAAATTTCAGTTTTTGGAACGGTGAAGGTTTATATATGACGACAAAGACGATCCATATCGGCGGCATGACCTGCGTAAATTGTCAAAGCCGGATTGAACGGAAACTGAAAAGTACCGTGGGAGTCGAGGACGCCGTGGTGAATTTCAACACGGGAACCGCCGTGGTCAGATGGAACGCTTCGGTACTTACGTTTAACGAAATCAGGGCTGTCGTTGAACAGCTGGATTATAGAGTTTTGGACGATACCGCGGGCAGGGCGCGGCCCGGCGTTCCGTTTTCGGAAGCTGCCGGGATACTGGTTATCATCGCCGCGCTTTATATGCTTTTACGGGGTTTGGGAATCGGCGCCCTGACTTCCGCGTTTCCGCTGGCCGAGGCGGGCATGGGTTACGGGATGCTGTTTGTTGTCGGCCTTGTAACATCGCTGCACTGCGCGGCGATGTGCGGGGGGATCAACCTTTCCCAGTGTATCCCCGCCGTTTCCGCCGCGTCGTCTGCGGACGTGCCATCCGCAAACATGCCGGGCGCGCCGTCCGTAAACGTGTCCTCCCGCCGGGATGCGCTGCTTCCCGCGGTTCTCTACAACGCCGGCCGGGTAATCTCCTATACGATAATGGGAATCATCGTCGGGGCTTTGGGTTCGGTTATCACCGTATCGGGGCGTTTCCAGGGTCTCGTTCAACTTGCCGCCGGGGTTTTTATGGTGATCATGGGGATCAACATGCTTGGCCTTTTTCCCTGGCTGCGGCGTTTTAATCTTCACCTGCCGAAAATTTTCGCGGCGAAAATCAACAGACAAAAAACCGCCGGCAGGAGACCCCTTTTTATCGGCCTCCTCAACGGTCTTATGCCCTGCGGCCCGCTGCAGGCCATGCAGCTCTACGCTCTTTCCACGGGAAGCCCCGCCGCCGGGGGAATCTCGATGTTTCTTTTCAGCATGGGGACGGTTCCCCTGATGTTCGGCCTTGGGGCGCTGGGTTCCGTACTGAGCGCCGGGGGTTCCGCGTTAAGGCGGCGGATAACACAGGCCGGGGCGATCCTCGTTACGGTGATGGGTATGACCATGTTCAGTTACGGTTTCGGCCTTTCGGGGTTCAGCGTTGATTTTGCCGGCAGGGCCCTGGCGGCGATAAATCCGTTCGCGGCAAAAACGGCCGCGGCGGGCGGCGGTACTTTCGTGCCGGTGATTGAAAACGGCGTCCAGATGATTAGCTCAACGCTGAGCCCCGGACGGTATCCGGCGATTACCGTACAGGCGGGCATTCCGGTCCGGTGGACGATCAGCGCGCCGCAGGGAAGCATCAACGGCTGCAATAACCGTATGATCATCCGTGAATACCGGATTGAACACCGGTTTACGCCGGGGGAAAATGTGATTGAGTTTACCCCTGAGCGGACCGGGAGGTTTTCTTATTCGTGCTGGATGGGGATGATCCGCAGTTCCATCACGGTGGTGGAAGAAGGCCAGCGCACAGCGGATATCGTCGAACCCGGATTTGCCCCTTCTCCGGCGGGGGTGGCGATTCCCACGGACAATCTCGCGCTCGCGGAAATACAGGAAGGCGGCTATCAGGCGGTAACGATAAAGCTCCGTGACGACGGCATAGAACCCGCGATCATCGTGGTTCAACGGGATGTTCCCGCCGCCTGGTTTATCAACAACGATTCCCTTGATCCGGGAAACAGCCGCCTTGTCTTCCCCGCCTATTATACCCAGGTTGATATGGAACAGGGGGACAATGTTATCCAGCTTATGCCGTCGGAAGATTTTGATTTTTCCACCGCCGATAACGTGTTCTACGGTTATGTAAAAGTGGTGGACAATCTGGGCGTTGTAGATATTGAGGCGGTAAAGGCCGAAGTTTCGGAACATGAAACGCTGATCTATCCCGACGCTTATTTTGAGCAGGCCGCCGCAGGACAGGTCTCGTGCTGCGTGCGGTGAAATTCCAGGGAGGAACGATGGAATTTTTACTGAGCCATTGGCATTGTATCGTACCGGTAATCGCGATAGCGGCTGTCCTGTTTTTACGGGGCGGAAAAAACGACAAAAAATGACGATCTTAATGTAACGCGGAGTGAAAAAATGAACGGAAAAGCGCATACTGTTTTTGGTTTGGTCATGCTGTTCACGGCGGGTCTTGTATCCGCCCAGCAGAATGTGGTAAAGCCGGTAATCGCCGACAGGGATTTGGTGATACCGGTTACGGAGGTAACGGAAAACGCCGTTTTCTATCCGGTTGATATTGAAGGAACACGCCTTGAAGTTTTGGCGGTAAGGGCCCCGGACGGCAGCGTGCGCACGGCCTTTAACACCTGCCAGGTATGCTACGCTTCGGGCCGGGGTTTTTACAAACAGCAGGGTACGGTCCTTGTCTGCCAGAACTGCGGCAACCGTTTCCGTATGAGCCAGGTCGAAGTCCGTTCCGGCGGCTGTAACCCGATCCCGATTTTCAGGGACTATAAAACGGTAACGGACACGACGATTACCATTTCAAAGGAATTCCTGAAAGAGGCCAAGGTTATTTTCGCCCGCTGGCGGCGGGGTTAAAAATACTTCGTATTTTTAAGGAGAGGACATGCAAAGTCAGACCTTAAGCATAGGCGGGATGACCTGCGCGGCCTGCGCGGGCCGTATAGAAAAGACCGTGCGGAAAATCGAAGGGGTTACGGGCGCCACGGTGAACCTTGCCGGTGAAAAACTTTTTGTGGAATACGCGGATACCCGGACGCTTTCCGCCGTTAAGGACGCGGTGGTCAAGATCGGGTACGAGGTGCTGGAAGTATCGAAGGACACGGTAGACGAAGATAAGCTGCGCAAAGAAAGGGAAATACGCATCCTCAAAACCAAATTTATCGTTGCCGCCGCCCTGGGCCTCCCCCTCCTCTATATCGC
>JAIROH010000275.1 GCA_031257595.1 Treponema sp.
CCGTCATAGAAATGCTGCCGGACATTGCCGTTAATCTCAATGCCATTCACAGAGTGGACATGTTGGCGGAATTTGCCGAAGCCGGGGTGGATGTCCGTGTCAACACCGCGGTCAAAAAAATTGAGCAGGGACAAGTGACGGTGGAAAAAGAGGGTAAAGAGGAAATTGTTACCGTTGACGAAATAGTAATCGCCACAGGGCAGAAGCCCTTCGGCACCGAACTCATCGGACAATTACGGGATGCCGGATTGACGGTCAGAGCGCTGGGGGACGTAAAAAAGCCCGCCAAGTTTATCAACGCCATTCATGACGGTTTCTGGGCCGCGGTCAGTATATAACCGACGCAGTACATCAAGGATATAACACAATACGACTGCTGGATGATCTTATGGAAACCATTTAGTAACCATTTGAACGACAGAGAGGCAAAGTAACTCTTACCTTGGCAAGAGCGGTTTTCACAGAAAAATCCGACAGGGGCTGTCCGGGGCAATGCTTCCTGGACAGCCTTGTTTTTCGGACAATCCCTTCTCAAAATTTGACATTTTTAAAAAGTCTCTATAATATCAAACCAAAACGGACAAAACATGAGCGAAACAAATTCCCGGATTCCCGGAGGAATCCTGATTTCAGAGGAATCCCCAGGTTTACAAAAACCTACAGCTGTTTTTCTTGACATTGACGGGACTATTATCACAAAAGAAAGCGGTCCGTTTCGGGACGACATCGAAGGGATTGAAAGCGCCGGAAGCGGAGGGCATTACTTTTTTATCTGTACCGGCCGCGGTTTTGGCCATATTCCGGCGGAGCTGCGTGAAGCGCCGTGGGTTGACGGCATTGTCGCCGGCGGCGGGGTTCATGTGGTCCTGGACGGCAAAATCCTTTACCAAAAATCGACGCCCGTGAAAGCCCTCCGTGAAATAAGCGCGTTGTTTCTGGCAAACGGCAAACGTTGTACCTTTCAGGGAGAAAAAGCGACCTACTGTATCAACAGGTCTGATTATATCAGGATAACCGGAAAGGATGATTTTGTCGTCAAATATCCCGGCGCCGCTATTTCCATGATGACGGTGGATAAAACGATCGACGAAAACACACGGGCTTTTTTGGAAACGTTTTTCGACATCTATCCCCAAATTCCGCATTACGACTGTTTTATCAAAGGGGAGACCAAATCCAAAGGCATGCAGATACTGCTTGACGCCGTCGGAATACGCCGGGAAGACAGCGCCGCCATTGGCGACAGCGCCAACGACCTTGACATGATACGCTATGCCGGCGTCGGTATAGCCGTGGGAAACGCCTGCGACGAGCTAAAGGCGGCGGCGGACTGGGTCAGCGCCCCCTGCGGGGAAGGCGGCATAGTCCGGGCATTGGAATACCTGGGGCTGATTCCCGGTTCGGAATGACGGCCGGCGGACTTTAGGATTCCCGCTCAAAACCAGGGAACTTTTCCATTGAACGGAAACACTATTGACCGCTTGACGTTTTTTCCGTTTTTTGCTACCGTGTAACCGTAATGGGGTGCTGGATTTGGCGGATTCCGCCGGTTCCGGCTGAGAGAAAGCGGCTTGACGCTTTAAACCCTTGAACCTGATCCGGATAATGCCGGCGGAGGGAATGTTTTAACAGATTCGTCTGTTAATCCGCGTTTTGTACGCCTCCCCGCATTTCCAAGGGAGGCTTTTTTATGTCCGAATCCGCTCGTTGTGACAAAGACCAACCCGAAGCGAGTATCGCGATCCAGGTGTTACCATCCGAATCGGATGGGGACGAGGTAATCCGTATTGTTGACAAGGTTATCGAATACCTTAAAGGAACCGGTCTTAAGGTCTTTGTCGGCCCTTTTGAAACCACGATAGAAGGCGGTTTCGAAAGGCTCTGGGAAATCGCCGGCGAATGCCAGAAGATCTGTATACGGGAAGGGGCCGGATCGGTCGCCGCCTATATCAAGTCTTTTTACAATCCCAAAGACGGCGTATGGTCTATCGAAAAAAAGACCGCCAAACACCATGAAGGCTAAACCGGCGGGCCGGGCCGTTCCCGCGGTCCGGCCTGTTTCCGCGGCCCAGCGGCCCATTCCCCCGGTACGGCCCGCAAAACGCCTGATTCCTCCGGCGCTTCCGCCCCTCCTCTGTCTTGTCGCGTTATGGCAGGCGGTAAGCGTTTCCGGCATAGTTCCCGGCTATATGCTGCCCGGCCCCCTAAGCGTGCTTGCCGCCCTCTGGAAAGACAGATTCCTTTTGGCCGGCCACCTGGGGCGGACTCTTTCGGAAGCGGCTGCGGGGCTGGGCCTGGCCGTGGCGGTGGCGTTTATCCTGGCGGTGATTATGGACCTAAGCCGGCGGATAAAAGACGCCCTTGGCCCGATCCTCCTTTTGACCCAGACCGTGCCGACCGTCGCGCTGGCCCCGCTTTTGATCCTGTGGATGGGATACGGTTCCGCGCCGAAAATCGCCCTGGTGTTCCTGACCTGCTTCTTCCCCCTTACGCTGGCCCTGCTTGGGGCCTTTTCTTCCGCCGGCGAAGACGAACTCCGGCTGTTGAAATCCATGGGGGCTACTTCGCCGCAGCTGTACCGGTATATCAAAGTGCCTTCAAGCGCGGCGGCGTTTTTTTCGGGACTTCGTGTTTCCGCGTCGTATTCGATAATCGGCGCGGTTATTTCCGAATGGCTTGGAGGGGACGCGGGACTCGGCGTGTATATGATACGGGTACGCAAATCCTACTCGTTCGACAAAATGTTCGCCGCGATACTTGTCGTCGCCCTGCTCAGCCTTGCGCTGATGAAGCTCGTCGAGCTTGCCGAAAAGGCGGCGACTCCCTGGAGAAAAGGTGACTGACACCACTCATATGGTGACTGACACCGTTAAGGAGAGAAAATGAAAAAAACCACCGTCGTTGTAATTGCCGTGATTGGCGTTTTGCTGATGGTCCTTGCCGGCTGCGTGAAAAAAAGCGCGGCGAACGGCGAAAACATTCCCGTCCGCATAGTGCTTGACTGGACGCCCAACACAAACCATACGGGGATCTATGCCGCCGAAGAAAACGGATGGTTCGCCGAAGAAGGTCTTGATGTGGAAATCCTCATGCCGCCGGAAGACGGCGCCCTGATATTGCTTGGAGCGGGAAGGGCCGAGTTTGCCGTTGACTTTCAGGAACAGATGGGTCCGGCGATTGCCCGGGACAGGGACGCTCTGCCCGTTACCGCCGTCGCCGCGATCATAAACCACAACACGTCGGGGCTTATGTCCCTGAAAAAAGCCGGTATTACCCGGCCCGGGGATTTGACGGGAAAGCGTTTCGCGTCCTGGGAAACGCCGCTGGTAACGGCGGTTATCAGGGATATTGTCGAAGCCGACGGAGGGGATTTTTCACGGGTCACGATGGTTCCCAATATGGCCACCGACGCGTTTTCCGCCCTTGAAACCGATGTGGATTCGATCTGGATCTACTACGCCTGGGACGGAGTGGCCGCGGAAATCAGGGGAACCGCGATAGACTATATCGACCTGGGAACGGTTAACCCCGCGCTGGATTTTTACACCCCGGTTATCGTAACCAACACGAACTGGGCCGCGTCCAACCCCGAAACCGCCAAAAAATTCATGAAGGCCCTGAGCCGGGGTTATGAATTTGCCATCGAAAACCCCGAAAAAGCCGCGGCGATTCTGCTCGCCAACGCTCCGGAACTGGACGGGGAACTGGTTTTGCAAAGCCAGAAGTACCTTGCCCCGCGTTACCGGGACGACGCGCCCCGGTGGGGAGAAATCGATCCACGCCGCTGGGGATCGTTTTACCGGTGGATGTTCGAGCGCGGCCTTCTTGAAAAGGATATCGGAGAAGGCGGTTTTACCAACGAATACCTTCCCTGATGGACAGCGATAAAACCGCTCCGTCTATGGATGAGTTTACACAGGCCGCGGAGCGGCCCGTCCCGGTTCTTTTCGCCTGCCGGGGAGTTACCAAACGCTACGAGGGCGCGGCGGTCGTCGAAAACATCAGTCTTGAACTGCCGGAAAACGGGATCATCTCCCTGCTCGGTCCTTCCGGGGCGGGCAAAACGACGCTCTTCAACGTCCTTGCCGGAGTAGACAGCCCCGACGAAGGCCGGATTTTTTTGAACGGCAGGGACATCACCGGAATTTCCGGCCAGGTAAGTTACATGATGCAGAAAGACCTGCTCTTGGAATACCGTACCGTCCTCGACAACGTGATTTTGCCGCTGTTAATCCGGCGGGAGCGGCGCGTTACCAGAAACGAAGCCCGCGCGTACGGGGCATCGTTCTTTCCCCGTTTCGGCCTTTCCGGCTGCGAGAAAAAGTACCCGCGGCAGCTTTCCGGGGGGATGCGACAGCGGGCCGCGCTGCTCCGTACCTGCATGCTCAGCAATCCGGTGATTTTACTGGACGAACCGTTTTCCGCCCTGGACGCGCTGACCCGCCGGAGCATGCACGAATGGTTTCAGGAAATCGCCGGAGAGATGCGTTTCGCGGCGCTGTTTATCACCCACGACATAGAAGAAGCGGTGATGCTTTCCGATACGGTTTACATTCTAACCGGCGGTGAAAGGCAGCCCGGCAGGATCGGCGGACGTTTTGAGGTACAAACTCCCCGGCCCCGAAACGAAGCGTTTTCCGTTTCGGAAGAATTTACCTCGCTTAAAAAAAAGATACTGGCGGCGATTCATGGAACC
>JAIROH010000279.1 GCA_031257595.1 Treponema sp.
CAGTGTTCTGTCTTATACGGATCGCATAGAGACCGTATTCGACAGATAAAAATTTACTCTTATAGCTTTGGCTAAATCAAAGGGCAAATAGTGTCAATGCCCATGTCGCCGGGGGTGACATGCACATGCGCCTGTCACGGCAGATTGCCGGACGCCTTTGTTTAGTATAAGACGGCGGCAATTCCCCTGTGAAGAGCATACGGCGTCCGTAGGTAATAGCCAGACCAGAGTCTGCATAGGAGAAGGTGACGACCGTCTAGCTCGAACGGAGGTTGCCGCCGTCCTGTGGTAACGCAAAGGCGTCCGGCGGTTTCCTGATACGGGCGCATGTGTCTGCCCCACTAAACAGCGACATGGGTTTTGCTGTCATTATGACCTTTGATTAAGACAGTGCCTAGTGCTTGAAGTGCCGGGTTCCGGTAAAGACCATCGCGATACCGTGCCTGTCGCAGGCTTCGATTGACTCTTTGTCCCGTATCGAACCGCCGGGCTGGACTATCGCCCGTATCCCCGCGGCGGCGGCGGTTTCCACAACGTCGCCAAACGGAAAGAACGCGTCCGACGCCAGAACCCTGGCCGGACCGGCGTTTCCCGCGGCCGGGCTCTGCGCCGCGATGACGCCCGCGGCTCTGGACAGGGCCTGTTCCGCCGCCCAGATACGGTTGGTCTGCCCGCCGCCGATCCCCACGGCGGCCCGGTCCCTGACCACGACGATGGCGTTGCTTTTGACAAAGCTTACCGCCCTCATCCCGAAAACCATGTCGGGAACGTCCGCCGGGCCGGGGGCGGCCTTTGTTACGACTTCCCATTTTTCAAGAAGCCGCCTGTCCGCGTCCTGGACAAGCAGTCCGCCGTCAACGGCGATACATTCGGTCTTGTCCGATGGCGCCCGGTTTGCCTTCATCACCCTGAGGTTCTTTTTCGCCCTGAGGATTTCCAGCGCCTCCCCGTCGTAGTCCGGGGCCGCGACAATCTCCAAAAACAACTCCGCCAGTTTCGCCGCCGTCGCCGCGTCTACCTTCACCGTCGAAGCGACGATGCCCCCGAAGATCGAAACCGGATCGCAGGCGTAGGCTTTTTCATAAGCCTCAAGCAGCGTCGTCCCCAGGGCTATGCCGCACGGCGTGTTGTGTTTTACCGCGACGCAGCAGGGAAGAGGGGGGAAGCCTCCCCCCTGGCTCCGGCCCGTTGGTCCTCCGCCACCCCCCTCTGCGGGGGGAGACGGCGAAAAAGGCCCCCCGCCCCCGGTACCGGCGATGCCCAGCCGGACAAGGCCGGCGTCTTCCGGGGACCCGTCAAAACCGAACGCGCAGGCGGCTTTCCAGGCCAAATCCAGATCCCGGATATTGTTGTAGCCCAATTCCTTGCCGTTAAGCTGTTCCATTCCGCCCAGGGCGCCGGGCCTGCCCGCGGAAAGGTACAGGGCCGCGCTCTGGTGGCCGTTTTCCCCGTAACGGAGATCCCGCGCTTTTTTAAGCGGGAGCGGCCAAAACGCCGGATACTTGTCCGCGCCCAGGGCAGCCGCTTCCATGCCCGCCGCGCTTGCGTCATCCGCAACGCCGTTCCGCGGGCCGTCAAGCTCAAGCAGATACCGGGCGACGGCGGCGTCATAGGCCGAGGTCAGGCCAAACACCTTGCCCGCGAGGCGCTTCCTGAAAAGGGAACCCGGGGTTTCTGTTTCGCCGTTTTTCAGCGCGGCGATTACTTCCGCGTAATCCGCCGGATCGGTGAGGACAACCACGTCCCGGTAATTTTTCGCCGCCGATCGGAGCATCGCGGGGCCGCCTATGTCGATAAATTCTATCGTTTCTTCAAGGGAAAGCCCCGCCTGGGCTTTTTCAAAAAACGGATAGAGGTTTACGCAGACGAGGTCTATGGTTCCGATGCCCAGCTTGTCCAGGGTTTCCATGTGGGCGGAAAGATCCCGCCTGGCAAGCAGGGCGGCGTGGACCGCCGGATGAAGGGTCTTGACCCGGCCGTCAAGACATTCGGGGAAACCCGTCACCGACGAAACGTCGGTAACGGGAACGCCGTTGTCCTGCAAATACCGGGCCGTACCGCCGGTAGAAAGAACCTCCCATCCCGCCCCGGCAAGAGACCAGACCAGTTCAAGAATTCCCGATTTGTCGTATACGCTTACAAGGGCGCGTTTTTTCATCATCACTCCTTATTTTTTCCGTTATGACGCCTTTCCATCATTATCACCGCGTCCACAATCGCGGTATGCTCTTCACGATGGATACGTTCCGCCAGTGTTTCGGGCGTATCCCCGCCCAGTACCGGAACCTTTCGCTGAAGAAGGACAGGTCCGGTGTCGGTTCCCCCGTCCACCATGTGAACCGTACAGCCCGATTCGCTTTCGCCGGCGGCAAGCACGGCCCGGTGAACCTTTTCGCCGTACATGCCCTCCCCGCCGTATTTGGGAAGCAGCGACGGATGGAGGTTGATGATCCGCCCCGAATACCTGTCGAGGATCTCTCCCCGCAGAATCGAAAGAAAACCCGCGAGGACGATAAGGCCGGCGCCGTAGTCTCCGGCGATGTCCATGATCCTGCCGGAAAGCTCCCGCCGCCGCTCTTCCGGGGGAAGGCGCCTGTCCGGTTCTTCGACAAGCGCGGGAACGCCGGCTTTTTTTGCCCGCTCCAGGGCGAAAACGCCGGCCCTGTCGGAAACAACGGCGGCGATACGGCTGTCCAGGCGCCCGGCCTTTTCCGCGTCGATAAGGGCCTGGAGGTTGCTGCCGTTCCCCGAAACCAGGACAATCACGTTCATGCCGTAAACCGCAGTTTGCCCGAGCCTTTTTCCACGCGGCCTATTTCCCACGCGGGATACCCTTTGCCGTCCAGAAATTCAAGCGCCGCGGGAAGGTCTTTCCGATCCAGCGCGATGACAAAGCCTATCCCCATGTTAAACGTATTGAACATCTGTTTACGGAGAGCTGTGTCCGCTTCAAGCAAAGCCGCTCCGGCCCGCTCCGCCCCGGCCTGATCCGGCCCCGCCCGTTCTGTCCCGGACGGCGCAATCCCCGCGATACCGGCGGCGATCCGGGCAAAGATCGGCGGGATGGTCCAGCGGCCGTTTTCAATTACCGCGTCAAAGGCCGCGCCCCGTTCCCCGTCCGCGGACGGGAACATCCGGGGGATGTTTTCATAAAAGCCGCCGCCGGTAATATGGGCCATGCCGTGAACGGAAACCCGTTCCATCAGGCCCAGCAGGGGCCGGACATAGAGCCGCGTCGGCTCAAGCAGGGCGCGGCCTATCGGCATGCCGCCGAAGTCTTCGTTCAGGTCGGGGATCACTTTGCGGATAAGGCTGTAGCCGTTGGAATGTGTCCCCGACGAGGCGACGCCTGCCAGCGCGTCTCCTTCGCGGATTGCCCGGCCGTCGACAATGTTTTTCCGGTCTACGATACCCACGGCAAAACCGGCGATGTCGTATTTGCCCTCGTCGTAGAAGCCCGGCATTTCGGCGGTTTCTCCGCCCAGAAGAACGCAGCCGGTTTCCCGGCAGCCCGCGGCCACGCCTTTTACGAGGGCGGCGGCCACATCGGCGTCGAGTTTTCCGCAGGCAAGGTAGTCAAGAAAAAACAGGGGACGGGCGCCGTGACAGAGTATGTCGTTGACGCACATCGCGACGCAGTCGATGCCGACGGTGTCGTACTTCTTCATCCTGAACGCGATGTCGAGCTTCGTTCCCACCCCGTCGGTTCCCGATACCAGAACGGGATCTTCCATTGCCGTGTCCCCCGCGCCGGGCCCGGTTCCAATCAATTCCCTGAGGGATACCATTCCGGCAAAACTGCCGATGCCGTTAAGCACCGCGCCTCCCAGAGGCCCAAAAGTTCCGGCGGCAAGCTCCCGGTATTTTCCGACGGCCCGGTAGCCTTCTTCTATGCTGACCCCCGCTTCTTTGTAGTTCACTGACCTTCTCCCGCCACCGGAATCGGATATTCCCCGGTAAAACACCCAAGACAGTAGCCTGAATTTTCTCCCCGCATGGATTGGGGATCGATGGATTCAAGAAGCCCTTCAACGCTGATAAACGCGAGGCTGTCCGCCCCCAGGGAAGCGCAGAGTTCGTTCACGCTGTTCATATTGCTGATAAGATCTTTCCTGTGCGGAGTGTCGATGCCGAAATAACAGGGAAAACGTACCGGCGGAGAACATATCCTCATATGGACTTCTTTTGCCCCCGCGGCCTTTAATATGGAAACAAGCCGGCGCGAGGTTGTACCCCGGACGATTGAGTCGTCGATGATCACTACCCGCTTGCCCCGGACTTCGCTTCCGATGACATTGTGCTTTACCGAAACGGCTTTTTCCCGCATATCCTGGTCGGGAGAGATAAAGGTTCTGCCGACGTATTTGCTTTTGACGATGCCCAGGCCGTAGGGCGTACCGGTGGCCCTGCCGTAGCCGATTGCCGCGGGAATGCCCGAGTCGGGCACGCCGACAACAAGGTCGGCGCTTACCGTCGATTCCCTGCCGAGTATTTCCCCGGCCCGGATCCTCGCCCCGTATACGTCTACCGAATCCATAAGGCTGTCCGGCCGGGCAAAGTACACGTATTCAAACGAACAGATCGCCCGGCGGGTTTTTTCGCTGAACGTGAACGAAAGCAGATCGTCTTTTGTGATGACGACAACTTCTCCCGGCTCAATGTCCCGGATAAACTTCCCCCCAACGGCGTCTATCGCGCAGGATTCACTGGCCAGTATCCAGCCGGTTCCCGAGTCGCCCGATCCAAGCTTTCCAAGGCAGAGCGGCCTTATGCCGTTGGGATCTCTCGCCCCTACCATGGCGTCTTTGGTAAGGACGGTAAGGGCGTAGGATCCCTTGATGAATTTGATCGTGTCGGTCAACGCCTTTTCAAGGCCCTTTTTGTAGTTTTTCGCGATAAGGTTGATGATCACTTCGCTGTCGCTGGAAGAGGTAAAGCCGACCCCGGCGTCTTCCAGAAGTTCCCTGACCACGTCGGCGTTGGTGAGGGTACCGTTATGTGCAACCGCAATCGATCCGAGCTTGAAATGGCTGACAAAGGGCTGGGCGTTCTCAAGGCAGCTTCCCCCCGATGTGGAATAACGCACATGGCCTATGGCCGCCGGGCCTTTCAGCGAAGAGATTGTTTCATGGGTAAAAACCTCGCCGACAAGCCCCATGCCCTTGCGGCACTCAATCGTATTTTCGTGAGCGGCGGCGATGCCGGCGCTTTCCTGACCCCGGTGTTGAAGCGAAAAAAGTCCGTAGTATACCAGCGGCGCCGCGTCCTTTTTCGGGTCGGAAAAAAAGATCCCAAAAACGCCGCATTCCTCACGCAGCTTGTCGTCCCGGATCGAAAGATCGAGCCCGTTCCGAACCAAATCACTCAAGCCGCTATTCACGGTTATCCGGGGACGGCAAAGTGGAAATCGCCGACGCGGTTCCACACTTCGACATAGGCTTCTTTTTCGCCGCCCATGTCCCTGCGGAAGCGGTCTTTGTCGAGTTTTTCGCCGGTCTCCGAATCCCAGAAACGGCAGGTGTCCGGCGACATCTCATCCGCCAGAACGATGTGGCCTTCTTCGTTGCGCCCGAACTCAAGCTTGAAATCGATGAGCCTGAGTTTTTTTTCAAGCAGCCAGGGGTAAAGCGCGTCGTTAACCTGAAGGGCCATGGCGCAAATCTGGTCTATTTCTTCCGCCTTTGCCGCGCCCATTGATATGGCCTGTTCTTTGGTTACCAGCGGATCGCCCTGGGCATCGTCCTTATAGGTAAGCTCCACGATGGGTTCGGGAAGCTCCGTCCCTTCGGCCTGCCCGGTCCGTTTTGCCAGGGAACCGGCGACGACGTTTCGCACGATAACTTCCAGCGGAATAATCGTGACCTTCCGGCACAGCATGTCCCGGTCGTTTACCCTGGTTACAAAGTGTGTCGGTATACCGGCCGATTCAACAAAGCGAAAAAAACTCGCGGAAAGTTTGTTGTTGATGATCCCCTTGTCTTCGATCTGCCCTTTCTTTTCCCCGTTAAACGCCGTCGCGTCGTCCTTGAAGTGAACAAGCACCAGATCCTTTTTATCCGTGGCAAAAACCTGTTTTGCCTTTCCCTCGTAAAGCATTTCGCCCCGGGTAACATTTTTATCCGCCATATCTCCCTCTGTTAAAGACCGCCGTCTGAGTTTTTTGCCGAATCGTCTTTCAGCTTATTTCTGAACGTTTCCAGTTTTTTTTTAATATCCGGATATTTTATGCCGAGCATTTCCGCCGCAAGGTACGCGGCGTTGGCCGCGTTGTCGATCCCGACGGCCGCGACGGGAACGGGCCGGGGCATCTGCGCCATCGAAAGCAGGGCGTCCGCGCCGCGCAAAGCCCCCGACGCGACGGGAACCCCGATAACCGGGATGACGGTCCGGCTTGCGATAACCCCCGGCAGATGGGCGGCAAGGCCCGCCCCGGCGATGATAACCTCAACCCCTTCGGCCTCAAGCCGATCGACGGTTTCGGAAAGCAGTTCCGGCGCCCTGTGGGCCGACAGAACATGCGACGAATATTCAATGCCGAAGTCCCGAAGCACCCCGGCGGCTTTTTCCATGATCGCTTTGTCGGATGTGGAGCCAAAAATGATCGCCGCTTTCACGATCCAAGGCTATCATGCAATGGAAGGAAATTCAAGGTCGCGC
>JAIROH010000282.1 GCA_031257595.1 Treponema sp.
CTGCTTACCGAAGCCTGGCGGCTGGCTGTTTCAACCGACAGGCCGGTATTACGGATACGGGTCAGCATTGCCAGGGGGAATGTGCTTTTCTACATGGGAAGGCGGCAGGAGGCGGAAGATATCTGGAAGGCGGCCCAGGAAGAAGCGGAAACCGCGGGCGACAGGGTTCTTGCCGCCGCCTGCCGTATCTACCGGCGGCGGAGTACCCTTAACGCGGACAATGCCGGGGAAGTGCTCGCGGCGATGCAGCTTGAACTGGGGGAAGTAAAATCCGATAAACTGTTTACGGCGCTGGCCTGGACGGTAATAGGACTCGCGGAAAAGGAGCTTGGCCTTTTTGAAAACGCGGAAAAGTCGATGCGGAACGCTCTTTCCATTCACGAAGGGGACCGCTATCTTGAACAGGCCGGCTACGACTGGTACCTAATCGCCTCGGTACGATCTGTGGCGGAAAATTACCAGGGCGCCCTGGACGCCCTGGACGCCGCCCTTGGCTTTGATCGCCGAGCCGAGAATACGTTTGCCCTGGGCATGGACTGGACCGCCCGCGGAGACGTACTCCGTAAAATGGGAAAGGAAGACGACGCCGTGGCGGCGTGGCGCCGCGCCGCGGAAATTTTCCGTTCCCTGCTGCTTGAGGAACAGGCCCTCGCCGCCGAATCGCGGATTGACTTACGGTAATTGAATTCTGAATTTCCGGCGCTTTATCAAAATCACTTGACAAACACGTGTTTTCATATTATTATTACACGTGTTGGAGGATTGTATGTTGACTAAACTGACGTTAACCATGGACAACACGGTTATCGGCCGGGCCAAGGAATATGCCCGTTCCCATAATACCAGCGTTTCTGACCTGGTAGAAAAGTACCTTGACCGGATTTCGGGCAAAGAATGGCCTGTTCTCGCGGCGTTACATTCTCCCCTGGTAGACAGCATGACCGGCGTTGTTCCTGACGACGGCAGGGATTATAAAGAACTGTTGGATGAGGCGCGGATGGAACGGTTTGCGCAAAAAGGCACAGGCCTTGGTTAGTACGGCGTTTCTTGATTCCGATGTCATTCTGGACGTAGCCCTGGCGCGGGATCCGTTTGTTTCGGAAAGCAAAACCGTTCTTGTAATGGCGCAGCTTCATCATTTTTCAGGCTTTACGTCTTCTGTCTGTATTGCCAACATCTACTATTTTTTGCGGAAAAAAACAGGGGACAGGCAGGCCCGGGATTTTTTGTCCCGGCTGCTGTCGTTTGTAACGATACTGCCCATGGATCATCAGGTGATGATTGACGCGTTAAAGTCGCCCTTCGGCGATTTTGAGGATGCCCTGCAGTATATCGCCGCCCGGCGGAACAACTGCGGCTGTATTATTACACGGAATACCGAAGATTACCGGGAAGCGTCCATCGGCGTGTATACTCCCGCGGAATTCCTTCGGCTGTACGGGGAATAGCTTCCGGCAGGGGCGCGGAGGCTCATTCGCCGAAAAAGTCACGCGCCATTTTTGCGGCCCGTAAACCAAGTGTTTTGTGCGATGCCGTGTTAAAATGTATGCCGTCCGCCGGACTTGGCTTGATGATGTCCGCGGCGTCAAGGTACAGGGCGCCGTATTTACCGGCAAGCGTTTTTACCTGTTCCGCAAGCAGCCGGGATTTCGGTTCGGCGCCGCGGAACATATCCGCAAATTGATCTTTCGGCTCAATGATATGCGCCGGTGAGATCAGGAACAATTTTGGGTTCATTACGCTCAGGTCCGACTCAAAATGAATCGCCGTTTTGATAATGCGTTCCAGCCCCCGGCAAAAATCCGCGGGAGAAGCGTTAAACATGTACTTGAGATCGTTGGTGCCAAGCATAATGATTATCATGTCGAGGGGCTGGTGGGAATAGAGGCAGGGATACAGGTAATCAAGCCCGCTTATCAAATCCATCACGGGATCGTAAAAGACCGTGGTGCGGCCGGGCAGACCTTCCGCAATGACATGATAATCCGCGCCGAGTTCCCGCGCCATCACTCCCGGCCATCTTTCGTCCGGTTCCGGCCTCTTCATCTTTTCGGGGTCCCAGCCAAATGTATTGGAATCGCCATAGCACAAAATGTTCTTCATCGTTTCAACCTCCGCTTCCCGCCTTGTTTGGCTGATTGGTAACATAGGACATTATTTCTTCCTGCGTTACATTTGTGTTGACAAGTTCGCCGTTAATCCGCCCCTGGTACATGGTAAGAATGCGATCCGCGAGCGTTAATATTTCCGGCATTTCAGACGACACAAGGATGATGCTGACGCCTTCGCGCGACAGATCGTCGATAATGTTATATATCTCGCTTTTCGCCCCGACATCTATTCCGTGCGTAGGCTCGTCAAGCAGCAGTATCTCCGGATCGTTTATCAGCCATTTGCCGATAATCGACTTCTGCTGGTTGCCGCCGGAAAGATTGACAATTTCCGTGGAAAGCGAAGACGCCTTTATGGACAGTTTGTTTTTTACGCCTTCGATTTTCCGCCGCATTTCCCTTGCCGCGATAAAACCGAATTTACTGGTATACACGCGGTTTACAATGCCGATGTTTTCCCCAACGCTGAGTTTTGCGAACAAGCCCTGGGTTTTTCTGCCTTCGGGAACAAGCGCCATGCGGTTGTCGATGGAACTTTTGACGGAGCTGAGGTTTACCTTCTTTCCGTGCAGATAGATTTCCCCGCCGTCATGGCCCATATCCCCAAACAGGGTTTGAAGAAGCTCCGACCTTCCCGCGCCCACAAGGCCGGTAACGCCAAGGACTTCGCCTTTTTTCAGGCTGAAGCTTATATCGTGAAGCCGTCTGTTGCTGAGGTTTTTAACCTCAAAAACGATTTCGCCGCTTGCCCTGTTTTCGCGCTTTTTGTTGCCGTCAAAGGCCCTTCCCACCATGGTTGAAATTATTTCATCAACGCTGAATTTTTCATTTTGTTCCGTGCGAATATGGCGCCCGTCCCGCAGTACCGTTATCCTGTCCGCCGTCTGCTTTATTTCGCTGAGCCTGTGGGATATAAAAACGATACCGCAGCCTTTTTGCTTTAGGCGCTTGATGTGTTCAAACAGTATCGCCGTTTCGTTCGTGGTAAGCGCCGCCGTCGGCTCGTCCATAATCAGAATTTTCGCGTTAAGGTGTATGGACTTTACTATTTCGATAAGCTGCATCTGGGAAAGGCTCAGGCGGCCGGTGATGTCGCCGGCGTTTACGTCCTTTATGCCGTATTCCCCGAGAAGTTCTTCGCATTGCCGCCGCATCTCTTTTTTGTTGATAAACCCCAGTTTGTTTTGAATCTGCCTGCCTATGAAGATGTTTTCGGCTACGCTCAGATCCGTGGCAAGCGACAGTTCCTGAAATATCGTCGCGACCCCGCTTTCCCGCGCGTCTTTTGTGTCTTTGAAGATCCGCTCGCTCCCGAGAATCCACATGCCGCCTTCGTCCTGCCGGTAGACCCCGGAGATGATGTTCATCATCGTGGATTTTCCCGATCCGTTTTCCCCAACCAGCGCGTGGACCTCCCCCGCATAAAGATCAAAATCCACTCTGTCCAGGGCCGTTACCCCGGGAAAACGCTTGGTAAGGCCCTTTATGTCGATGATTTTTTCGCCCGTCATTTCGCTTCCCGCTTTGACATGAAGCTGTCATACGCCACGGCAAGCAGTATGACCGCGCCGACGGAAATTATCTGCCAATAACTCGGCAGGCTGAGCAGCACCAGGCCGTTGCGCAGAACGCCCATGAGAGAGGCCCCGATTATCACTCCAAGTATGGAACCTTTGCCGCCGGACAGGGACGTGCCGCCTATGATGGCCGCCGTTATCGCGTGCATTTCGTTTCCCGCGCCTCCCTGGGGATCCGCCGACTTGAGCTGGCCGGCCAGAATCACGCCGCAGAGGGCGGCCAGTACGCCCATTGTCATATAGGCCATCATCTTGACGCGGTCTACCCTGATGCCGGAAAGCCGCGCCGATTTTTCGTTGCTTCCCACGGCGTAGAGGTTTCTGCCAGCCACCGTCTGTTTTGTAACTACCACGAAGGCCGCGGCGACAAAGATCATGACGCAGGCGGAAACCGGTATGGGACCGATAAAGCCGCCGCCTATGAAGCCAAGCCCGGACTCAAACCAGATGGGGGTGCCCCCCGTGATAAGCAGCGCCAGGCCGCGGCAAATGTTCTGCGTTCCCAGCGTGGTGATGAACGGGTTCATGCCGACCTTGGTAACAAGAAGGCCGTTAAAAGCGCCTATCAATCCTCCGAAAACAAGAACGAGGGGAAAAACCACCAGGCCCGGCAGCCCGAGCGTGGTGGTCATATACGCGCACACAACTCCCATAAGACCCATCAGCGTACCTACGGACAAGTCCAGTCCGCCGGAGATGATTATCATTGACTGACCCGTAGCCAGAATCGCGTAGATCGCGAACTGGCGCAGCACGTTCATGATGTTGACTACCGAAAGAAAGTACGGGCTGGATAAAGACAGAAAAACGCACAACGCCGCAAGCGCCGCAAGAATACCCAGTTCATCCGCCTTGATTATTTTCCTGCCCGGTAAAGCTGTCGTTTCTTTCATTTCCGCGTCTCCTTTGAGAGTTTTACGCCGCGCTTGCCTGTCTGCCGGGAGTCAGGGCCTGAAATCGGGGACCAGTTCCGCAAGCGTGTCGGGCGTTACCACCAGCGGCTCGTTGTAGATGATGTCCGTATCCGCCGGTTTGGTTTTGAACACGACGTTGTTGTAAACCATTACACAGGTGTCAAAACCCATGCCGAAGGGATCCTGGCTGATAAGCGCGATCTGCTCGCCCGTGGCGACGTACTTGAGGGAATCCGGCAGCCAGTCAAAGCCGACTACGCCGACTTTTCCGGTAAGTCCGGCGTCCTGGATCGCTTTGGCCGCGCCGAACGGCCCGCCGGCGGTTACATAGATGCATTTCAGGTCGGGGTTGGCCGTCAGCATGTCGTTGGTAAGCGAATAGGCGGTTTCCGCCTTGTCGTTGTTTTCCCATACGCCGATTACGTTTATTCCGGGATTGTTCGCCGCGATATACTCGGTCGCCCCGTTCTTCCTCATTTCATGCTGGGTAACCCCCAGGACGCCGGTAATTACGCCCAGCTTTCCGGATCCGCCCATGTACTGCGCGATGATCTGTCCCGCAAGAACCCCGGCGTCATAGCCGTTCTGTCCGTAGAAGGCAAGCCGTTTGCTGGGTTTTGTGGATTCCGCCACGGTCGTTACGACGACCTGGCCCGTGTCAACGGCCCTGTTAATCGGGACTTCGGTGCCGTCAAAAGCCGGTATGCACACAAAGCCGTCGTATTGCTTGGCGATGGCGTTTTCAATCGCGGCGACGGCGTAGGGCAGGGTAATGTCTTCACCCATGACAACATACTCGACACTACAGTTATAGGCCGCGAGGTATGTCCTGGCCGCCTCAACCCCCTTTTGGATTTCGTCGTGGAAGGGGTTGTTGGCCCATCCCAGGAACGCTATGCGGATCAGCTTGTCCGATTTGCCTTCGACCCTGTAGTGGCCGCCGTCCGGAAAAGCGCCGGCGTTGGGTATTGAGCTTAACGCAGCGTCCTCCGGGCCGTCTTTTTTTTGGCAGGCGCCGAAAACAAGCGTCAAAACCAGGACGGCAAGAACAAAAAACTTCGCGCTAACGGAAAGTTGTTTCATGAAATTCCTCCAAATATAAAACAAATCCCGCATCCATACCGGATGCGGTTTTTCGCCGTCAACGATGACGTAAATGCCGTTGGCAGGCTTCAAAGTAAAAATGTTCACGTGAACATTAATTATGATATGTTCGTTTTTGTCTGTTTGTCAAGAAAAAAAATTCTTTTTTATTTTTCTTTATTTCTTTGTAGTATAAGGAATTACACATTATCTACCGGAAACGACCGTTTTTTTTGTACCGCGCCGCAGTAAAACAATAAAAGTTCACGTATCCATTTATGCTTTTTATTGACAAGCGGCGCAAGTGGACGTATGCTTTTCGGTGATGATTACAAGCAAGCAAATAGCTGAAATGGCCGGCGTTTCGCGGGGTACCGTAGACAGGGTTATTAACAACAGGGGTATTGTCAAGGACTCGACGCGTTCGAGGATCGAGAAAATAATCCGCCTGTTGAACTACAAACCCAGCAGGGCCGGAAAGGTGCTGGTAAGCCATCAAAAAAAGATAAAAATAGGATGCATCATCATAAAAGCCCCAAACCCCTTTTACGACGATTTGTACCGCGGAATTATGCTGAAAGTCGAGGAATATTCCTCGTACGGCATAGAAGTTATCGTGGAACGGGTGGATTTCTTTTGCGAAGCCCAGTGCCAGGCTATTGATTTTCTCCTTTCCCAGGGGATAAACGCGTTGGTGATCCAGCCGATAAACGAGCCTCCCGTGGCCGAAAAGCTTGTAAACCTGGAAAAACAGGGGCTTCCCGTGGTGACAACCAACACGGATATCGAAGAATTTAAGCCGATTTGCCACGTGGGCAATGATTTTTTTACCTGCGGGAAAACGGCGGCCAATCTTTTTGACCTGATTACCGAAGAAAAATGCAATATCGGGATCGTAACGGGGTTTCACAAGGCCCGATCCCACTCCGACAGGATTGACGGTTTTCGGGAATATGTAAAAGACAAGCCGGAAATGCGTATTTTGGCGATAGAAGAGAACCTTGACGACGATATTGAATCTTTTGCCGTAACCCGGAAGCTTATTTCCCTGTATCCCGAAATGGACGCCCTGTTTCTTGTCGCGGGCGGGGTTTACGGGGCCGGCAGGGCCCTGAAATCTTTTTCCGGCCGGCGGATAAAAACGATTTGTTTTGACGACGTGCCCACTACGCGGGAACTTATCCGGGACGGAACAATTCTGGCGGCGATATGCCAGCAGCCTGTCCGCCAGGGCACCCTTTCCCTGGAAGTGCTTTTTGAATACCTGATCGACAACAAAAGGCCGGAAAAAGACGAACTCTATACCGATATTCAGATTAAGCTGAAATCAAACCTCGATTTGTAGACGTGACTGAAACTTTGAAAAAGCCCTGTCTATATCCTGAATTTTTGTTCTGCGCGGCTTCATCCCCGTCCGGCCAGCGGCGCGTAGTCAAGCCGTTTCTGGACGCATTTGTAGGCCGGGCGGATGATCCTGCCATCCGAGATAATTTCTTCAAGACGGTGGGCGCACCATCCGGCTACCCGGCTTACGGCAAA
>JAIROH010000005.1 GCA_031257595.1 Treponema sp.
GTTCCGCCCGATCCGGCCGCGCCGCCGGCCGGCACACTGTCCGGCGCGCCGCCTGTCATTGCGCCTGACGCCTGGGTGAAGGCGCTGCCGGCCGTACCCCGCTCTCCGCCCGGCCCCTGGTTATACGGAACGGGGGCCTTTTTCAGCACAAGCCTGGAAGTTCCGTCGTCAAGTTCAAGTTCACCGATTTTTCCGGCGCTGAATTTTTCAATGATTTTTAAAACAAAAGATTCATTTATCTGCATGTACGATCCTTCTTATATGATCCCCGACGGATCGGCGTCGGCCTCATAATCAACGCCCGCGACGTCAAAGCCGTGGGCTTCAAGAAAATCGTGCTTAAAACCGGCTATGTCGGTAAGTTCAAACACGTTTTCCGGCTGAACTTTTCCCATACGCTCCACCGTTTCCTTCTGCACGTCATCCCGCATTTCCCAATCGTCGATGCGTATACGGCCTTCGCCGTCCACGGGAACCTTCGCCGGATCGGATGCCGCTTCGTCGCCGTAAAGCCGTTCCCGGTACAGCCGGATAATCTGCTCCACGCAGCCTTCGTGAAGGCCTTTTTCCTTCATCACCTTGAACAGGCACGACACATAAAACGGGATAATCGGAATTACGGCGCTTGCCCGTGTAACCAGGGCCTTGTTTACCGAAACCCAGGCCCGGCCGCCTTTGCCGGCAAGCCTGGCGTTGATTGCCGCGGCTGCCCGTTCCAGATCCGCCTTTGCCCTGCCGATGGTTCCGTTTTTGTAGATTGCCCAGGAAAGCTCCGGCCCTATGTACGTGTAGGCGACCGTCCGCGCCGACGGGGAAAGAAGGCCTTCGTTCCCAAGGGCCTCGATCCACAACTCCCAGTCTTCGCCGCCCATAACCTTGATCGTGGCGGCAATCTCTTCTTCCGCCGCCTTTTCCGCCGACGCCGTAACAAGCGCCCCCGTCATCATGTCCAGCGTCGTTCCCGAATAGGTTTGGCCTATCGGCTTGATCACCGATCTGTACATGATCCCCGTTTTCGGATCCGTGCGTACCGGGGAGGCGAGGGAATAAACGACAAGGTCAACCTTTGCCGGAACACCGGCCCGCGCGGCGGTTTCCCGGATTGCCGCCGCGGCCCGGGCTTTCATTTCATCGGAAAAAGCGTCGCCGTCCAGAGTTTTCGCGGCAAGGCCGGCTTCCGCCGCTTCCAGGTCAAAGCAGAGATTGTTGTACCAGCCGGGCGTACCGGGTTTGGTTTGGGAACCGGGCTTTTCAAAGGAAATGCCGACTGTGGCCGCTCCGTACCCGAAGGTCGCGGCGACGCGGCTGGCAAGGCCGTAGCCCGTGGAACAGCCGACGACGAGGACAAGGCCCGGCGTTTTTTCGGATCCGGCAAGGTTCTTTTTTGCGCGGCCGATTTGGCTGCGTACCGACACGGCGCAGCCCGCCGGGTGGCTGTTGATACAGATGTTATTGCGGATCATTGGTTTTATGATCATGTTTTCTCCTTAATCTTGTAAACAATGGACTTGCAAACAATGCGTTCCGCGCGTTTATGCCGAACCGACAAGGCAGAGCCATTCGGCTTCCGCGGCCACTTCGTCTCCCACATAGGCTTTACCGGCCTGTTTTATCATTTTGGATGAAATCCGGAGGTTGCTTATTTCCGAGCGGACCGTTTCACCGGGCCTGACCTGACGGCGGAATTTAACCTTGTCCACCGAAGCGAGGAAGAACAGCGCGTCGCCGCCAAGAACGCCTTCCCCGCGCAGGCCCGCTCCGCCGGACTGGGCCATGGTTTCAATGAGGATCACGCCGGGTACCACCGGGTATTGGGGAAAGTGCCCCTTAAAGAAAAATTCATTTTCGGTAAACGTGTGGCTCGCGATGATAAGGCCGTTTTCCGTCCTCACTTCGTCTACAAACAAAAACGGCGTTCTGTGGGGCAGCAGGGCTTCAATTTCCGCTTTCATCGTTTTTCCTCACTCATACTTTTTGAACACGGCGACGCCGTTGTGTCCGCCGAAACCGAGGCTGCCGGACGCGGCGGCGTTTATCGTTCCGTACTGTACCTTGTTCGGCACATAGTCGAGATCGCATTCCCCGTCGGGGTTGTCGAGGTTGATCGTCGGCGGATAAAAGCCTTCCCTGATCGCCAGTACGCAGGCAACCGCTTCCATGCCGCCGGAACCCGCGACACAGTGGCCCGTCATGCTTTTGATACTGGAGATTTTCAGCTTATAGGCGTGGCTGCCGAAAGCCGTTTTGATCATCTTTGTTTCCGTCGGGTCGTTTATTTCGGTGGAAGTGCCGTGGGCGTTGTAGTACTGAACGTCCTCCGGCTTGAGGCCCGCGTCGGCGAGGGCGAGGCTTATCGCCCTGCCGCCCCCTTCGCCCGAAGGATCCGGGGCGGTGATATGGTAGGCGTCGGCGCTGGCGCCGTATCCGGCAAATTCGGCAAGTATCGCCGCGCCCCGTTTTTTCGCGTGTTCTTCGCTTTCAAGGACAAGTACGCCGGCGCCCTCTCCCAGTACAAAGCCGTCCCTGTCCCTGTCGAAAGGCCGGCTTGCCTTTTCCGGGTCGTCGTTGTGGGTTGTCGAAAGGGTTTTAAGCATTTGAAAGCCCCCTATGCCGAAAGGAACAATGCAGGATTCGGTTCCGCCTGAAATCACCGTCTCGCAGCGGCCGGAACGGATGAGGTCGAGCGCCTGGCCCAGGGCATCGGTTCCCGAAGCGCAGGCCGTTATCTGGGTATAGGCCGGGCCCCTGGTTCCGTAGATCATCGAAATGTTTCCCGCCGCTTCGTTGCCTATCATAAGGGGTATGGTCAGCGGCAGCATACGCCGCGGCCCCTGGTTAAAGAGCTTTTTGAACGATTCGCTTACTATCTCAAAACCGCCGATGCCGTTTCCAAGGACAATCCCTGTTTTGTCAGGATCCGAGGTAATCCGCCTGCGGCCTTCTCCGTCAACAGCGGCCAGTCCCGCCTGATCCAGGGCCTGGGCCGCCGCCGCCGCGGCAAACTGGGTAAAGCGGGCCATTTTGCGGGAATCTTTTTTGTCGATCCACGGACCGGGATCAAAGTCTTTTACCTCCCCGGCTATCCGCACGTCAAAATCCGTCGTGTCAAAAAAACTGATTCGGGAAATCCCGCTTTTGCCTTCTTTCAGGGCGGCGCCAAAAGCTTCGACCGAATTCCCGATGGGGGAGACGACGCCCATTCCGGTTATTACAACTTTTCTGCTCATTGTTCTTTTCCTTATCCTTATCCTGTGTTACATAAACATGCCGCCGTCAACGACAAGAACCTGCCCCGTTATATACGCCGACGCGTCCGAAGCGAGGAACAGCGCCGTTTCGGCAATGTCTTCCGGTTTTCCCAGACGCTTCAACGGAATCTGTTCCAGCATTTTTTCCTTTACCGCGTTGGGAAGAACCCCGGTCATGTCGGTTTCCACAAAACCGGGGGCAATCGCGTTGACCCGCACGTTCCGGGGCGCGGTTTCACGGGCAAGGCTTTTGGTAAGGCCGACAAGCCCCGCCTTGCTGGCCGCGTAGTTCGCCTGTCCGCCGTTACCGTGAAGGCCGACAACGCTTGACATATTAATGATCGAACCGCTCCGCCTGCGGATCATGTCCCGGCCGGCGGTTCTGGCAAGAATGAAAGCCGCGGTAAGGTTTACGTCGAGTACCCGGCGGAAGTCGTCGGGGGTCATGCGGAACGAAAGGTTGTCTTTGGTGATACCCGCGTTATTGACGAGGATATCGAATCCCCCGGAATCCCTGACGGCGTTTTCGATAAGTTCCTCAAGCCCTTCCGTCAGCGAAAGATCGGCGCTTATCCAGCGGAACTTTCCGCCCGAACCCGCGGCGCGTTCCGGAAAATCTTCCGGCTCTTTCGTTCCAAGCCCCCACACTTCGGCGCCTTCGGCAAGAAAGAGGGCGCTGATCGCCTTTCCTATGCCCCTGGACGCCCCGGTAACCAGGGCCTTTTTACCGGCCAAAACCCGTTTGTTTTCAGGCATTGTTTTCTCCTATAAATACCGGGGCTCTTTCAAAACTTCAGTTTTGAGAGAGCAACCGTTTGCATAATTCGTCTATCTCTTCCGCCGTACCCGCTCCATGACAGGGAACGGCGCTTCCGGTATCGCGCCACAAGCCCTGCAAAACTTTTCCGGGGCCGGTTTCAAAAACGGCGTCCGGGTTAAGGGCCGCTATTGCCGCTTCTTCATCGGTCCAGCGGACCCCTTCGCAAATCTGGCGCAGGGCCAAAGCCTTTGCGTCGTTTCCGCTTTGAATACGTTTTCCCGTAACGTTGGAAAAAACGGCGATCTCCGGGTCGCCAAACGCCGCCGCTTCCAGGATCGGAGCAAAGGCTTCCGCCGCCTCTTTCATAAACGGCGAATGAAACGGCCCGGCTACCCGCAGGCGGATAAACCGTTTGGCCCCCGCTTCCTTAAACCGCTTTTCCGCCTCGGACAGCGCCGCGGAGGTTCCCGAAACCACGGTTTGTTTTGGGGAATTGATATTCGCCGCGTAGAGATCGCCGGCAAAATCCGCCGCGGCGGATTTTTTCCATTCGGCGATAAGGCCCTCAACCTGTTCGGGCGCAAGTCCCAGAACGGCGGCCATCCCCGGCGTTTTCGCGGCCTCCGCGGCGGACTCTGCCGTGGAGGCCGCCGCGGAATTCGCCGCGAGATTCGCGAGTTCACCGGAGCCCGCGATACGGTCGACCGCCGCCTGCATTGCCCTGCCCCTGGCCTGGGTAAGGGTAAAACAATCGGCGACGCCGATAACCCCGGCGCAGGCCAGGGCGGGGTATTCACCCAGACTGAAACCCGCGCAGGCGGCGGGGACAATGCCTTTTTCCCGGAGCGCGGCGGCGGCGGCAAGCGACGCCGCGGTAAGGGTGATTTGGGAAATGTCGGTGCGCATGAGCTTTTCGGCGCCGGAATCACGGATAAGGGCCGTCATATCCAGCCCCAGGGTTTCCGAAGCAATGGAAAAGATCTCACGGGCGGCCGGAGAGGTTTCGCAAAGGTCAAGCCCCATGCCGGGAAACTGGGCGCCCTGGCCGGGGAACAAAAAGACAATGTTCTTTTTTACCATACGATTAAGTTGCCTCCGTAGGTTAAACCGCCGCCGAATCCCACGGTAATCACCAGATCGCCCCGCCGCAGTTTTCCCGAACGGTTAAGTTCGTCGAGGGCGATGGGGATCGACGCCGAAGAGGTGTTGGCGTATTCCGCGATATTAAGAAAGAATTTTTCTTCCGGGATGCCGAGCCTTTTACCTGCGGCCTGAACGATACGGGCGTTCGCCTGATGGGGAACGATACGGGCAATGTCGTCTATTGTCAGGGATTCTTCTTCCATCAACCTGGCTATGGTTTCGGTAATAACCTTGACGGCAAAGTTATACACGGCGCGGCCGTTCATCTCCACATGGGGATTCTTTTCCACGGTTTCGCCGGTTTTCCAGGGGTTCCGGGAACCGCCGCGCCGGATTACCAGGTATTCCCAGCCCGATCCGTCCGCGCCCAGTATCGTACGAACCAGGCCCCGGCGTTTCGGAACGCCGCCTTCCGAGGGAACGATGGAACCCTCACCGTCCCGTTTTTCAAGGAGTACCGCCCCGGCGCCGTCTCCAAAAAGTACGCAAGTCGACCTGTCGTCCCAGTCGGTAATCCTGGAGAGCGTTTCGGCGCCGATAACCAAAGCCCGTCCGCGGCGGCGATCCGAGGAAAGCAGGGCCGCGGCCGTTTCAAGGCCGTAGATAAAACCGCTGCAGGCTACCGTTACATCCATCGCGGCGGCCTTTTTTGCCCCAAGCCGGTTCTGAATAAGGCAGGATGTGGAGGGACAGCCGTAAAAATCCTGGGTGGTTGTCCCCAAAACGACAAGATCCAGCGTTTCGGCAAGCTCTTCGGGGCTCTTTTCCCCGACTTCGGCCCTGTCGATCGCCATTTTCAGCGTGTTCCACGCCGCTTCAACGGCTAAATCGCTTACCGCCACATCGGCGGAGGCTATATGACGGGCTTCGATGCCGGTATGGGAACGAATCCACTCGTCGTCGGTATCGACTTTTTCCGCCATGTCCTGATTGCTTATCCGTTGGGGAGGGACCATCTTCCCGGTTGCTATTATTTCGATTGCCATTTGATTTTCCATGACAAATTATTAGAATTTGTCATAATAAAAAGATAACCTTCGGCGGGGATTCTGTCAATAGAGCGCCAATCCCAAAACTCTGTCAGTTTCGGGATTGGCTTCGGAGTTTCTCAGCCTAAATCTTTATTACATAAAGATTTAGAGCTTGCGAAACATCCTACATCTAAGGAAGCTGTTCCAAAAACTGAAGTTTTGGAACAGTCACAATAGAGCCAATCCCCTACAGTTCCAAAACGAAGATCTTACTGTTTCGTTCACTGTTGTAGGTTTTTTGCCGTTCCACAGGGAGGCTTTCTTTAGAGCCTTCTACAAAGCCTAAAGTTTCAAACCAGTCCTGGGTTTGGGTGGTAAGGACAAAAATTCTTTTTAGACCTTCTTTTTTTGCCCTGTTGATGAGGAACCCGACCATGCGGCGGCCAAGTCCCCTGTCGGCATAACCGGGGTCAACGGCCACGGCGGCGATTTCTCCGTCGCCGCCATAGCGGTGGAGGGCTCCGCAGGCGTGAACCCTGCCGTCTACGCCGAAGACAAAATAATCTTCTTTTTTGCCGAGTATGTCGTCCGGGGTTCTGCGAACCAGAATCCCCTGCCGCATAAGGGGTTCCATTATCCGCAGCATGTCCGGTATGTCCGATGTTTTGACGGGACGAACCGCCTCGTATTCATCGGTATAAACCATCGCTCCCGAGCCCAGGTTCGAAAAAAGTTCCCGGAGGACGGCGCCGTCTTCCCTGCCGTCGACAATGTGAACCCGCTCCACCCCGGCCCTTGACGCGGCCAGGGCAAGGGCAAGCTCGTCCAGGCCGTCCGCGCCACGGTTCAGTTCCAGCGTTTTTTCCGCTTCCTGGGGGGTAAGCCGGACGGACCCGGCGGACAGGGGATCGAGGCCGCCGTTTTTGTCTGTTCCCGCGCCCTCCGGCAGAACACAGCCGCTAGGGAACCCCCGGCCGGCGGCGATAATGAAGAATTTTACGGCGCCGAGGGCGGAAGCCGCGGCCAGGGCTATGTCTCCGCCGGGTACGTTGTAACTTTTTCCGGAAGGCCCCCAGCCGATACAGGGGAGGATCGGAACCATCC
>JAIROH010000019.1 GCA_031257595.1 Treponema sp.
AGGCTTTTTGTGGAAGGCAAGGTACACGGTACCGCCCATTTCTGTATAGGCGAAGAAGCGACCGGCGTTGGGGTTTGTTACGCCCTTGAAAAGGAAGACATGATTGCCCAAACCCACCGGGGGCATAACCAAGCCATCGGCCGGGGCATGGACATTAAACGGATGATGGCCGAATTCCTGGGAAAGGAAACCGGCTACTGCAAGGGCAAGGGCGGCTGTATGCATATCGCCGACTTTACCGTTGGGAGCCTCGGAGCGAACGGCGTGGTAGGCGGGGGAATTCCCGTCGCCGTCGGCGCGGCGCTTTCCCAAAAATACTTCAAGAAACCGAACATTACCGTGTGTTTTTTCGGCGACGGGGCCACCAACGAAGGGGCCTTTCACGAATCACTGAACCTGGCCTCTGTATGGCAGCTTCCGGTGCTTTTTGTCTGTACCAACAACCTGTACGGAATGTCCACCCATGTCAGCAAATCCATGCATATCGAGGACATTTCGATACGAGCCGCTTCCTATGGGCTAAAGGGCCTGAGACTGGACGGCAACGACATCCTTTCCGTTTACGAAGAAACGAAAAACGCCAGGGAATACATCCTGAAAAACGGGCCGATGTTTATGGTTCTCGACACCTACCGCTGGATGGGACATTCCAAAAGCGACTCCCAGCTTTACAGAACCAAAGAAGAGGTAAACGCGTGGAAAGAAAAATGCCCGATAAAGCGTTACCGTGAATACCTTCTAACGGAAAAGATATTCAGCCGGGCGGAACTGGACGCTTTTGACAAACGCGCCCAGGACGACATTGCCGCCGCGGTCGCGTTTGCCGAATCTTCCCCGGAGCTGCCGATTGAGCGGATATTTGACGATGTGTATGCCGGCGGCGATGTCCGGGATCAGAAACCCAAAAACGGTTTTGTATTGTAGGAGTGATTGATGCGTGAAATAACCTATGCCGAAGCCCTGAAAGAGGCGATGTGTGAAGAAATGCGGAAGGACAGGCGGATCATTCTCTTTGGAGAGGATGTAGGCGTATACGGAGGCGCGTTCGGCGTTTCCAGGGGTATGTTTGAAGAATTCGGCGAAGAACGGGTGCGGGATACCCCGATCTCGGAGCTTGCGATAACCGGCTGCGCTGTGGGCGCCGCGATGACCGGGCTTCTTCCGATTGTGGAAATTATGTTCAGTGATTTTATCACACTGGCGATGGAACCGCTGCTCAACCAGGGAGCGAAGAACCGTTTCCAGTTCGGCGGCCAGGGTTCCGTCCCGATGGTGCTCCGTACCCCGGCGGGATCGGGTACCGGCGCCGCGGAACAGCACAGCCAAAGTCCCGAAGCCTGGATAGCCAACGTGCCCGGCCTTAAAGTTGTTGTCCCCTCAACCCCGTACGATGCCAAAGGGCTTTTGAAGGCGTCCATTTACGATCCCAATCCCGTGGTGTTCCTCGAACAAAAACTGCTCTACAGAACCAAGGGACCGGTTCCCGAACCGGACGAGGATTATATCATCCCGCTGGGCAAGGCGGATGTAAAGCGTCCGGGTACGGATATAAGCGTTATCACCTACGGCCGCATGGTTCCGCGCTGCCTTAAAGTGGCCGATGAATTTGCGAAAAAAGGCGTTGACGTTGAGGTGGTGGATATCCGGACGCTGGTTCCGCTTGACAGGGAAACGATTATCGCCTCGGCGAAAAAAACCGGAAAGGTACTTGTCGTGTACGAAGCGCCCCAGACCGGAGGTTTCGGCGGGGAAATCGTCGGCGTTATCGCCGACAGCGACGCGTTTTTTTACCTTGACGCGCCGATAAAACGTCTCGGCGGCCTTGATACGCCGATTCCCTACAACCCCAGGCTCGAAGCCCAGGTGGTTCCCACGGAAGAAAAGATTAGCGCCGCGCTTGAATCGCTGCTGTAGGAGGGACGATGGCCAATTCAATCATCATGCCCAAAACGGGCATGGCAATGGAAGAAGGGCAGATAGTAGAGTGGAAAGTCAAACAGGGCGACAAAGTACGGAAAGGGGATGTGGTCGCGGTAATAGAGACGGACAAGTCCACAATGGAACTGGAGTCGGATTATGACGGGATGATCCTTGCGTTACTCTACAACGCCGGCGATACGGTGCCGGTAACCAGGGTGATTGCCTGGATCGGTGGGGAAGGGGAGGCCGTACCCCAGGACGGCGGCGCGGCGTCCGTTTCCGCGGGCCGGGCCGTTTCCGGGCAGGTTTCCCCGGGACAGGCCGGACCGTCCGCCGCTCCGGCAGCCGTTTCGGCCTTCGCTCCGGCTGGCGGTCCGCGGCCCAGGGCGACCCCCGCGGCCCGGGCGCTGGCAAAAGAAAAAGGCGTTGCGTTGGCGTCCATCGCGCCCGGCGGAAAATCCGGTGAGATAACCCGGGCCGACGTGGATGCCGCGGTTTCCGCCGCGGAAACATCCGCGACGCCCCTTGCCCGGCGCATTGCCGAAGCGGAAGGCGTCGCGCTTGCCGGAATCCGGGGTTCCGGCCACGGCGGGAAAATTTTCTCCGCCGATCTTCCGCGTTTGGCCGGTCCGCGGCCCGCGGCCGTGGATACCCGCGTAGCCCTTACCAACATCCAGAAGATCACCGGAAAACGTATGCTGGAAAGCAGGCAGACGATTCCGGAAGTTACCGAACATACCGGAGCGGACGTTACGAGGATGCTTGAGATACGGAAAGAGCTTAACGACGGGTTTTCTTCCGCGGGGCTTCCTTCCAAAATCACCGTTAACGATTTTGTCCTTGCCGCCGTGGTCAAGGCCCTTGTTTCCCATCCGCGGATGAACTCGGTGTTTGCGGGAAACGAGATTGTGTACAAGGGCAGCGTTAACCTGGGAGTCGCGGTAGCCACCGAACGGGGGCTGCTTGTTCCGGTTATCCGCGATGCCCAATACATGGGCCTGCGGGAAATTTCCGCCGCCGCCGCGGAGCTTGTGGCAAAGGCCCGCGGGGGAAAACTTTCCTCCGATCTGATGGAGGGCGGAACCTTTACCGTTTCCAATGTGGGCATGTACGGAATCACGGCCTTTACGCCGATCATCAATCCGCCCGAAGCGGGCATACTCGGCGTGTGCGCCATTGAAGATCAACTAAAGCTTGAAGGCGGCGCCGTGGTAAACCGGAAAAAGATGGGACTTTCCCTGGCTTTTGATCACCGTATTGTTGACGGCGCGGATTCGGCGGTTTTCCTCAAGAACGTCAAAGACCTGCTTGAATCGCCCCTTCTGCTTATGGCCTAGGAGCCTGTCATGACCAAACAACCGGATATGAGCAATTACAAAGAACACAGGAAATTTAACCGCGAAGGGGAGACCGCTATCGCGGTCAGTCAGAAAGAAAAAGTCGAAGAAGAATACATGAAAGCGCTAATTTCTCTTCCTTCTTTACCTTCTTCGACTTTGCGGTTAAAAATTCTTCTTTGTTATATCACACCTTTTAGTTTTGTCAGTCTACCAGCAGCCTGTCGCATAAGAGGCGGTTCCGCCGCTTGTTTATAGAGGAGTTATCTTGTTATGGAATACGACATTGCCGTAATCGGCGGCGGCCCGGCCGGATATGTGGCCGCAATCAAGGCCGCCCGGCTTGGGGCGAAAACCGTTCTGGTTGAAAAAGACGAGCTTGGCGGGACCTGCCTTAACCGCGGGTGTATTCCCACAAAGACCCTGCTGAAAACGGCGGAACTGGTCCATGAAATTGCCGAAGCCCCCAAACGGGGAATCAAGACCGGCCCGGCGGAAGTTGACATGGCCGAAGTTATAAAGGAAAAAAACCGCGTCGTTAAAAAACTTACCACAGGCGTCGGGAGCCTTCTTAAATCCAACAATGTCGAAGTGATAAAAGGCGCGGGAAAACTCGCCGTAGCGGGAACGCCGGGCTTCAGCGTTGCCGTATCGGCTTCGGGCGGGGAAAGCGTTTTTTCGGCGAAAAAAGTTATCCTTGCCGGGGGGTCGATGACGGCGAAGCTTCCGATTCCGGGCCTTGATCTGAGCGGCGTTCTGGGCAGCACGGAAATTCTCGATTTGACGGAAATCCCCCCGCGCCTTGCCGTTATCGGCGGCGGCGTTATCGGCGTTGAGATGGCGATGGTGTTTCAGGCGTTCGGGAGCAAGGTCACCATTGTCGAAGCCATGCCGGAGATTCTTCCCCTTATGGATAAAGAGGCGTCTTCGCTTATTCATTCGATCCTTGTGAAACGCGGGGCGGATATACACACCGGAACGGGGCTTCAAAAAATCGAAAAAAAGGATTCCGGCGGAAACCGGAGCCCCGCGCTTGAACTTTTTCTCGCGGACGGAAAAATCGTTGAGGCGGACAAGGTTCTTGTTTCCATAGGCAGGACGGCGGACCTTTCCTCGATCGGCGGTGTTGCGCCGCGGACGGACAAAGGCAAAGTCGTGGTTAACGACTTTATGGAAAGTTCCGTTCCCGGCGTTTTTGCCCCCGGCGACATAAACGGAAAGAAGATGCTGGCCCACGCCGCGTTTAACATGGCCGAGACGGCCGCGTTTAACGCGGCCGTTCAGCTTGGAATTGTCCGGGAAAACATGAAGAAGGCGGAACTGGACTATGTCCCCCAGGTGGTGTATAGTTTTCCCGAAGCGGCGTCCGTCGGGTTAACCCAGGCCGAGGCGGAAAAGAAAGAACCGGTGCGGATCGGGAAATTTCCCCTGGCCGCCAACGGCAGGGCGCTGGCGGTCGGAAACCCGGAGGGCTTTGTCAAGGTTGTAGCCGGAAAGTACGGCAGGATCCTCGGCGTTCACATTGCGGGGCAGGGAGCGTCGGAGATCATCAACGAAGCGGCGGCCCTTATGGCAATGGAAATAACCGCCCATGAACTTGCGGATATTATCCACGGCCATCCTACGGTTTCCGAAGCGCTTATGGAAGCCGCCGCCGACGCGCTGGGGCGCAGTATGCATCTTCCGCCGAAAAAATAACGGCCATGGAGGGACGGTGACCAAGTCCTTTGAATTTCTTGTGGAAGTCGCCAGACACTATTACTTTGACTCGATGTCGCAGTCGGAAATAGCCGCGCTTTACAAAATTTCAAGGCCCACCGTCGCCGGTATTCTAAAAGAGTGCAGGGAAAAAGGGGTAGTCGAGATACGGATCAACGACAGTTCTCCGTTTTCCTCCGAACCGGGAAAAAAACTTTCCG
>JAIROH010000041.1 GCA_031257595.1 Treponema sp.
TTAAGAAGGCGTTCGGCATCAGCTGCGGAAGCAACACCGTAAACATCACCCTGACGATAGAAACAATACCATAATCCGCCATCCGTGCCGGTTTTTCAAGAGCATGCTCTGAGGTTTGCGGAACTCTATCGAGTACGCTCTGGGCTTTGCGGATGCGCCCGAAGGGCCGCGGCATGGATGCCGCTGTTTCCGCGGGCGGGCGTCCGGCATCCTACGAAAAAGCGACGCCAAAGCGTCCGTCGGAAGAGGCGATGACCCGCTCAAAAAAAACATGCGAAACATTGAGCATGTTCCCACACAAAGGCAACACGGCGTGGGCCTTAATAGGACAACCGTTGCAGGTAATAGTTTCAAAGGCCCGCCAGCCCGCGGTAAAGGGGTTCCCGCCGCCCCGATGTGGTCAGAAAAAGCGCCCGGCAGATTCAATGTCCGGGCGCCGTGTGGTCAGAAAAAACACTTGGCAGGTGTTCAATAATAGCATATTATTGAGGATATGAAACACATAAGAATTGCCCTTTTACTGGGTTCCCTGACTTTATCGGTCGTTCCTGCGGCCCTTGTCGCCCAGGATCTGGATTTTTATACCCAACAGTTTGACAGCATGGAAACGATACAGGATCAGTTTGGCATTGTACGCAGCGTGGCGGAAGAGGATTCCGGCACCGACGAATTTTACGCCCATGCCCTGAACAGGCTTCTTTCCGAATATCCCAACATCTCCGCGTCCGCCATTAGCGAGAGGAAAACCGCCGACGACATGGCAAAGCTGCTCTGCCAGAAGCTTGGGGAAGCGGAATACACTGAAGCCGGGCTTAACCTGTGGAGGGTAGTCGAAAACTTTTTCGATCCGTTGGTAAAGGCCGAAGCTCTCCGCGCCCTGGGCAAGGTACAGGCGACGGATCTGCTGCCACAGGTGGTTCAACTCCTTACCGATATCAACAACGCCCCCAGTGAAGACAGGCTTAACCAGGAACAGATTGCCTTTGGCGCCGTGGAAGGCCTGGAAGCCTACAAGGATAGTTCCGGCTATCTGCCGGTGTTCTTTGCCGCTACCGGCTGGTATTCCGACCGGGTCAAACAGCGGGCCCGGCAGGCTCTTCCCAATATCATGGACAACCCTACCGATCCGCTTGTTTCGGTTATCAAGAGCAGTTCCTATAACAACAGCGTCAAGTACGCGGCGCTTGAGGTTCTGGAAACTTCCAACGTTACGGCCCAGCAAAAGGCCTCCGGCGCCGTCGCTTCTCTTGCGGAAGTGTGGAGAGTCTCCACAAGCCAGGTCGGCCAGCGTTCGATTCTGACAAGCAACCGGAAACTCGCGTTAAGCATGATTCGCCGTTACGGAACCGAAGATACCAATGTGTATCCCCTTCTGGAACGCTGCTACAGGGAAGGCGCCGATGAAGAAGAACAGATTGCCGCCCTGGCGGCTTTGTCCGCCCTGGCTACCGACGATTCCGCCCGGCGGCTTTCGGCTTTTCTTGCCGATATGAACGAAAGACTTCGCCGGGGAACCCTTACCCGGGAAGACGAACGTATGGTCCGCGTGATTATTCCCGCCCTGGGCAATACCGGCAGGCCCCTGGCCAGGGTGGCCCTCCGTTCCGTACTAAACCTTGACTGGACGGGGGCGGTACAGAGGCTTGCCCAGGACGCGCTTAAGAAGATACAGTAAACGGTTCTGTCAAAACCAAGGGCCGGGCCCTAAACAGCCGCTTTCAAAACAGGGCTGATATTTCCGCGGCTATTGTCTCCGGCGTTTTGCCTTCAACCGGGATCGTTAGGTCAGCAAAAGCCCTGTAGGCTTTTGCCCGCCTTTCATGGAGTTGGCGGTGAGCCTCTTCGGGGTTTTCGGGCGGGAGGAAAGCGGGAAGCGGCCCGGCGGCAATCCGCTTCCAGGCGGTTTCCACGCCGGCTTCAACGCAGATTTTCGTATATTTGCCGGAAAGCAGCGCCGCGGCTTTCCGGTTGTCGATAATGCCGCCGCCTGTCGCAAGTACGGCCGGAAAACCGGATATGTTTTTCCGGCCGGTTTTTCCGTCCGCGGTTTCAAGAAAAGCGTTCAGCGCGTCATATTCCGCGGAGTGGAAAGCGTCTTCCCCCAGACTATAAAGGACACGCGGGCTTTTTCCGGTTTTTTCTTCAACAAGCGTGTCCAGATCGTAAAAAGGAACGGCAAGCGTCTCCGCGAGAACTTTCCCCGTACTTGTTTTTCCTGAATGTTTCGGGCCCAATAAAACGACAAGTCCCGGACTTTTTTTACGTGGCAGAATCAGCCCCAAAAAAGCGGCGGTTATCACAAAAACGCTTATCCACTGGGACGTGGACAGCGGCCCCCAAAACCCCCGGTATTCATCACCCCGGAAAAACTCAAGAACAAAGCGGCCGACAGGGTAAAGAATCAGATACAGAAAAAGAAGTTTCCCCCTGGGCTGAAGGTTTCTTGACACTGCCGATTGGCTTTTTATCCGGCCGGTTGAGGCGGGACGCTGAAATTTCGGGAAAAAAACAACGCCGCTTATTCGGGAAAGCAGCAAGAAAAGGAACAGGTTAAAACCGGCTTCGATAAGCTGGACGGGAAGCCGGCTGACGAAATTTGCTTCGGGGATTATTGCCCTGGAAAACGTGACGCCGGGCCGGTGTTCGATACCGTAACAACAGCCGGCGCTGAAACAGCCAATCCGCCCGAAAAAATGAAAAAGGGGAATTACCGGAGTTGCCATATCGCGGACCGCAGGCATAAGGCCGCGGAATTTTCGCCGGCCGTATACGAAGCCCGCGGCAATACCGCCGAAAAGCCCTCCGTAAAATACCTGGCCGCCAAACAGGATCTCCGCCCGGGAAAGTATGCCGGCAATATCCCGCGCTCTCAAAAAGAGCGGAAAAAGCCTAAAGTGGACAAGCCCGTAAAGGATGTGTCCGCCCAAAAAAGCTCCAAG
>JAIROH010000054.1 GCA_031257595.1 Treponema sp.
GCGCCGGCTATTTCGCCGGTTTTTTCCGTTACCGTATAGATCTTCTGGCCGCCGGTACCCCGGCCGTGGGAACTGAATTCGCCGAATTCGACCCGCTTGCCGTACCCGTATTCGGAAAGGATCAGCATCTGTTCCGCGGGGGCGTTTTCGTCCGCCGGGCTTACCCGGAGCAGACCCGTCAGCTCATCGCCGCCGCCAAGTTTCATCCCCGAAACGCCGCGGGAACTGCGGCCCATCGGCCTTACCTGGTCTTCGCCGGTACGAAGGGCCTGGCCGCTTCGGGAAATAAGCACCACCTCGTCGGCGCCCGAAGTAAGCAGGGCGCTGACAAGCCTGTCCCCTTCATCGAGGTTAATCGCGATGATGCCCCGTGTACGGGCGTTGGCAAACTCGCTTGTCATAACCTTTTTTACAACGCCCCGCGCGGTTCCCATAAAAAGGTAACGATCTTCGGTAAATTCCTTGAGGGACACAATCGCGGTAATGTCTTCGTTAGGCGACATTGTAAGCAGGGTCTTGATATGGCTCCCCTTTGAAGTCCGCGTCCCTTCGGGGATTTCGTGAACCTTCATCCAGTACGCTTTGCCCGCGCTGGTAATGAACATAATGTATTCGTGGGTTGACGCGACAAATATCTGTTCCACAAAATCGTCTTCGGTAAGCTTGGCGCCCTGCATACCCTTGCCGCCCCTGCCCTGGTTCCGGTAACTTGAAACAGGCACCCGTTTTATGTAACCCAGGTTGCTGATTGTGATCATCATTTCTTCTTTTTTGATTAAGTCCTCGATGTTGATGCTTTCAACCTCGCCGGCTACAATTTCCGTCCGCCGCTTGTCTCCGTATTTTTCCGCGATGGAACGGGTTTCGTCTTTGATAACCCCAAACAGTTTTTTCTGATCCTCCAAAAGGGAGCTAAGATACGCGATAAGCCGTTTTATTTCTTCCAACTCCTGCTTGAGCTTTTCCACTTCGAGGCTTGTAAGCCGGCCCAGGCGCATGTCGACAATGGCCTGGGACTGGGCATCGGAAAGCGAAAAGCGATCCTGGAGTTTTTCTTTTGCGGCGCCGATGTCTTTGGAAGCCTTGATAATCGCCACCACCTCGTCGATGTTCGCCAGGGCGATAACAAGGCCCTCAAGGATATGGGCCCGTTCACGGGCTTTACGGAGATCGTACTTTGTCCGGCGGGTTACCACATCAACCCGGTGTTCCACAAAGTAACGGATCAGCTCTTTAAGGCCAAGACACTGGGGTTTCCCGCCTACCAGGGCCAGGTTGATGATTCCAAAAGTTGTCTGGAGCTGTGTATTGGAAAAAAGCTGATTCAACACCACCTTGATGATGGCGCCTTTCTTTAGTTCTATAACGACACGAATGCCGTCCCTGTCGGACTCGTCGTTGACTCCGTTTACGCCGTCCAGCTCCCTGTCCCGCACCAGGCTCCCGATACGTTCCAGCAAAAGCTTTTTATTGACGGCGTAGGGAATCTCGTTGAAAACGATAAGCTCTTTCCCGTTTTTGGCGGTTTCCACGACAAAACGGCCCCGGACAAGCAGCTTGCCCCGGCCCGTTTTGTAGGCGTCCTTTATACCCTGCCGGCCAAAGATGATTCCCCCCGTCGGAAAATCCGGCCCCTGGATGTACGTTGAAAGCTCCTCAACGCCGATGTCGGGATTGTCGATATAGGCGCAGACCGCATCGCAGACCTCGCCCAGGTTGTGGGGCGCCATATTGGTGGCCATGCCGACGGCAATGCCGCTGGAACCATTGACCAGAAGATTCGGAACCATCGAAGGCAGTACCGTAGGCTCCGCGAGGGATTCGTCGTAGTTGGGAATAAAGTCTACGGTTTCCTTCCCAAGGTCGGCAAGCATCTCGTCGCCGAGTCTGGAAAGCTTCGCCTCGGTATAACGCATCGCCGCCGGAGGATCGCCGTCAAGGCTGCCGAAATTCCCCTGACCCTGCACAAGCGTATGCCGCAGGGAAAAGTCCTGGCCCATGCGGACCAGGGCATCGTAAATGGCCATATCCCCGTGGGGGTGGTACTTACCCATCGTATCGCCGACAATGCGGGCGCACTTTTTTGTGGACGAGTTGGGCCTAAGACCCATCTCGTCCATCGAGTAGAGGATGCGGCGGTGGACCGGCTTGAGCCCGTCCCGCACGTCCGGCAGGGCCCGGGATACAATGACCGACATCGCATAGATAAGGTAGTCGTTCTTTACTTCATCTTCTATGGCAATGGAGATTACTTTTCCGGTCTGCGCGGGAGTGTCGGCGGTATTCGGCATAAGAGCAGTGTAGCATAGTTGGGGAAAATGGTCGAGCGGTCAATTTTTACGGTTATAACCCATAAAATTACTTGATTTTTGTGATAATTTAGGTTATAATCCTATTATGATTAAACGAGACGCTTACATACAGGAACTTGAACCGTTTATCGATAAACCGTTTATCAAGGTACTTACCGGTATCCGGCGCTGCGGAAAATCGAGCATTTTGCTGCTGCTTATGGATGACCTGAAACAAAAAGGCATACCGGACGATCACGTGATCTATATCAACTTTGACAATTTGGAAAACAGCGAACTAAGAAACAGCAAGGCCCTTCATTCCCATGTCAAAAAAATGATGAACGGGAACGGGTCCTATCATATTTTGCTGGACGAGATTCAGGAAGTGGAAAACTGGGAACAGGCTGTTAATTCCATGCTGCTTGATGAAAGGGCGGATATATACATCACCGGTTCAAATTCCCGGCTTTTGTCTTCAGAACTGGCAACCTATATCGCGGGCCGTTATGTGGAATTCAGGATACGGCCCCTTTCATTCGGCGAATTTCTGCAATTCCGGGCGGCATACGGACCCGCCGAAAAACACGGCGGAATCACCGGATCCTTCGGCGGTTCCGCCGGGGCAGGGAAACCCGTTACAGCCGGGAACGCCGGAATTGCCGCGGCCGGAAAAGACCTTGAGGCTTTTATCCGCCTGGGAGGTTTCCCCGCAATCCATACCGGCGTCTATACCGAAGAAGAAAGCTACCGAATCGTCAGCGACATTTACGCTTCGGCGATACTGCGGGATACCATACAGCGGCAAAAAATACGAAATGTGGAACTTCTTGAACGAATCGTTAAATTTGTATTCGACAATGTGGGAAATACTTTTTCCGCCAAATCAATCGCGGATTATTTCAGGAGCCAGCTTCGCCGACCGGATCCGGAAACAGTGTACAACTACCTCAACGCGCTGGAAGCGGCCTTTATCATAAAACGCATACCCCGTTACGATCTGCGGGGTAAAGAGATTCTTAAAACCCAGGAAAAATACTATGCCGGAGATCACGCCCTTCCCTTCGCCCTCGCCGGATACCGGGACAGGCTGATTTCCGGCGTTCTTGAGAATATGGTTTTGCACGACCTTGAGCGCCGGGGATACCGGGTATTTACCGGCCGGCTTGGGGAAACGGAAATTGATTTCGTGGGGGAAAGGCGGGACGGAAAAATCTACGTGCAGGTTGCCTATACTCTGGAAGCGGAAAGCACCATCGAAAGGGAATTTAAAAGTCTGCTTAAAATAAAGGATCAATACCCTAAATACGTAGTTTCCCTGGACACATTTTTCCGGGAAAACTACGAAGGGGTCCGCTATATGCCTCTTGGGGAATTTTTGCTTTCCGGAAATGTATAGAAGCTGGTAATCGTTGACAAAGCGCAATTAGCCGGAACGTTATGCGTAATATGATTTTTGACATTTTTTGAACACTGGTACGAAATATCGTATAAAGTATTGACTAAAGCAGGATTATGTATCATATTTAATACAAGGAGTAAAATATGATTGATCTGGTAAAAAATGTAAAACCAATTTCTTATGTAAAAGCCCATACAACGGAAGTCATCAGAAATGTCGGTGAAACCAGGTCCCCAATAATAATAACCCAAAATGGAGAGGCAAAGGCGGTTATTATTGACATAGAGAGTTATCAAAAAACCTTAAACGCCATAAATTTGGCCAAATTGTTAAGCTTTAGTGAGATGGATTTAAAAAACGGCAACACAGTAACACACGAGGAGGCAAAAAAACGGTTTGAAAAAACAATAGGAAAAATAAAATAAGGGAAATAATTTGGACCAAGCATGGAGAGAACGCATTTAATGAAATACTGGAGTATATAACCAAAAATTCCGGTCCAATAAATTCAAATAAAATATATGAGAAAGTAATTGGAGAGATTGACTTATTAAAATCGGAACGAGTGAAGACCCGAAAATCACAAGAATTACTGAATATTGGTATAGATGATATTTATGAATTACATATAAATCCATGGAAAATTTACTATAAAATAATTAATAATAAAATAGTCTCAATACAACAAATAATTGATACCCGAAGAAACATGGAAGAACTATTGGTTAATTTGATAATAGAAAAAACCCATTTTAGCGGAAATCGAATTACCGGTCAAAAAGGGCTTTAAGCTCTTCGTGGCTCATCCGGGCAAGCCAGGATTCCCCGGAAGCGACGGTCATGTCGGCCAGTTCCTGTTTGCTGACGATCATCGCGTCGATTTTTTCCTCAAAGCTGTTTTTGGTGATAAAAAGGTGAACAAAAACCGTGCGTTTTTGGCCTATACGGAATGCCCTGTCGGTAGCCTGGTTTTCCACCGCCGGATTGTACCACAGATCGTAGTGGATCACCCGGCTTGCCGCGGTAAGGTTCAGGCCCAGACCGCCCGCCCTCAGACTTACCAACAGTATCCGGGAAACCGGATCGTTCTGGAAACTGCGGATTACCTCCGCCCGGTTTTTCTGGCTCAGGCCGCCGTGGTAGATTAACGCCGCTTCCTCCAGTTCTTCTTTTATGATGCGGGCAAGGCAGTCCAGGGTTTCCACATACTGGCTGAAGATCAGGGTCTTTTCCCGGTTGGCAAGGATCTCTTCCAGCAGGGTCACAAGCAGCCCGGCTTTGCCGGAAAGGGCCGACTCGGCGGGACTTTCCTTGTCAAAAACCCGGGGATGATCGCAGATCTGTTTAAGGGAAGTAAGCAAAGAGAGAATCAGGGCCGGCCGTTCTTTGGGATCCATTTTTTCCGACTTTTTGATCGATTCGGAAACCACGCTTTCGTACAGGGCCGCCTGCTCCTTTTCCAGCACGGCGTATTCGTTGGCGGTGATTTTTTCCGGCAGATCCTTGATGATGGTTTTGTCGGTTTTAAGGCGCCGCAGCAGGAAAGGGGCGGTTATTTTCCGCAGGGCTTCCGCCTGTTCCCGGCTGCGCATCACCTCAATGGGAATACGGTACTGTTCCCTAAATTCCGCGGCGTTTCCAAGGTAGCCGGGAAGGACAAAATCAAACAGGGAACGAAGGTCTTCCAGGCGGTTTTCTACGGGAGTTCCCGACAAGGCCAGACGGTACCGGGAACGGAGGCTTTTTGTCGTCCGGGAAATACGGGTTTCGGCGTTTTTCATCAGATGGGCCTCGTCTACAATCAAAAACGAAAAAACCTCCTTTTCAAGTTTGCCCGCGTCCCGAACCACCGTCTGGTATGTGGTAAGGAACACGTCCTTTTCCCGGTCGAGACGGCGGCGGTTTCCGTGATAGCGGGACACACCCAAAGACGGGGCAAAACGGGCCAGCTCCTTTTCCCAGTTGTCCAAAAGGGACGCGGGGGCAACGACAAGGCAGCCGTCTCCCAAAAGACCCTCTTCCTTTAATTTAAGAATACCTGCAATAGCCTGGACGGTTTTGCCCAGCCCCATGTCATCCGCCAGAATACAGCCGAAACCGGAAAAGAACAGGGAACATACCCAGTTGTAACCCCGCTTCTGATAGGGCCTTAAAACGGCGCGCAGATTTTGGGGAACCGGAAAATCCCGCTCCTCAAAAAACTTGTCTATGGTTTCCCGGACGTCAAAGGCAAGAACCGTGTCCCCGGAAAAATGGGCTTTGAGAAAATCGTTAAAACCCGGCGCCGTTCCATGGGCTTTTTTAAGAAGCCGCGAAAATTCTTCCGGATCGATTTTGACAAAGCCATCCTTAAAACGAACCAGCGCCCGTTTCTGTTTGACCAGTTTTTCAAATTCTTTAAGGTCCATCACCTTTTCCCCGACGGCAACCTGCCATTCAAAATTCAGCAGGCTGTTCAAGTCCAGGTAATGTACCAGCGATGCGGACGTTGTGCCTTTAAGAACCAGCCGGGGCTTTAATTCCCGGTGCAGGGCCTTGGGAAGGATAACCGTTATGCCAAGCCGGGAAAGCAGGGGAGCGGCGGAATCCAGAAACGACACCAGCCGGGGTTCGGAAAGCGCTACCGCCGGCCTGGCCGAAAGCTCCCGGATTTCGGGAAGGTAGTTGGAAAGGGCCGCCGGCGCCCGGAACAGTTCCGGATCCCCGCATTTGAAAAGGGGGATCTTTTTTCCCGTCTGCTCCGCAAGTACCTCCATGGAAAGAACAAAGTTTTCGTTCTCCTCCGATTTGGAATCACTTTTTACGGTGATGCTGTATTGCGGGCCGGCAAAATTGATATGCAGTACCGAAAGCCAGCGATCGATTGCGGAAGGAAGGCTCCTTCGGGCCGGCGAAGAAACATCAAGGCTTTTTCCCTGAAAAAACAGATCCAGCAATTCCCGGAAATCCTGCGCCTGTCCGCCGAAACTGCCGCTTTTAAGGGCAAAAAATTTAACCCTGACCCATTCGTTGAGAAACGCCGATGCAAGCAGATCCGTTACACTCCGCCCGGAAGCCCGCCCGCCGTCCAGGGACAGCATGCCGCACTCACGGGCGGCAAGGCCTTCCAGCATTTCCAGTACCTGGGGCAGGGTTTCAAAGGGACGCCAGATAATCCGCAGGATCTTTTTTTTGCGGTTTTTTCCGGCGCCTTCTTCATCGTGTTCTTCAACGAACACAGAGGGAATAAAGGCCCCGGCGGAACAGAGCAGGTTAAGAAACTTAAAAAGATAAAACAGGTACGAGTATGATTCCGTGCCGTCCTCGGAAGAAAAACATACAAATTGTTCAAAGGCTTCGTAAACCGAATAACGGATTTTGTTACCCGCAATGTCTTTCGCCACAAGAACGGGTTCGGCGCCCGGTCCCGGATTTCGGCAGAGAACGTTCCAGACA
>JAIROH010000067.1 GCA_031257595.1 Treponema sp.
TGTTCGATAAAAAAATGGCGGCGGTTCCGTTGCCGAGATAAGATAATAGGAGGAATCAATGAATCTGAAAAAAATCGTCTTGTTGGCCCTTGTAACGCTGGTTATTGTTGGCGGCGCCTATGCTGGTCCTAAAGCTCAAAGCGGCGGCGGACTTACAATAAAAGCCGGAGTTCTTACCGTAGGTATGGAAATTGGCTATCCCCCGATGGAGTACTTTGACACCGACGGAAAGACTCCCATCGGCTTCGACGTAGAGCTGGCCAAGGCTCTTGCCGCCAAGCTGGGGCTTGCGTTTGAGTATGTGGATACCGCCTGGGATGGGATCTTTGCCGGGGTTGATACGGGCAAATACGACTGTATCATCTCGTCTGTTACCTATACCGAGGAACGGGCGGCAAAGTTTAACTTTACCAAGCCCTATGTGGCGAATTCCCAGCTTCTTGTAGTCCGCAAGGACGCCAGGGTCAAACCCAAAACCCTGGAACAGGTACAGGGACTCAGGCTTACCTACCAGGCCGAGACAACGTCGGACGCGCTTGCTACCGACTGGATTGCCAAATCCGGGGCAAAGGTCGAGGTTTTTGAATACGACAAGGTGATGAACTGCTTTGACGAGCTTACCCTGAACCGGGTCGACGTTATCCTGGTTGACAGCGTTGTGGCGGCGGAATACCTTTCCAGGCCGAATAATCCGTTCGAGATTACCGCCGAGGTAAGCAACGACGAAGTGCTCGCCGTCTGCCTGAAGAAAGGCAACGACGCCCTCACGGAAGCGCTGAACAAAGCCCTGGACGAGCTTTACGCCGACGGTACCCTGAAAAAGATATCCCAGGATGTTTTCGGAACCGACGTCGTTTCTTCGGTCCGCTGATCCAAAAGAACAAAGCAGGTTGTCCGGACAGGTTTTTCTCACCTTTTCGGACAGCCCCGGACGTTCAATCAACACGAGGTAATACAATAGATGTTCAGTCTATGGAAGGGCAGTTATAACGATATTCCCCTGTACAGAAAACGCTGGTTCATTGTCGCGCTGTTTCTGGGTGAATTGTGGCTGCCCTCATTGCTGTACTATCTGCCCTTTGGTTTGTTCGCGGTGTTTACGGCAAACCGGTATGTACAGATACTATCGCTCTGTGTATTCTGGGGTTTTTATTTTGGAATTGTTTTTTCCGGCGACGTATACGCCCTTAGAAAGAACAGCGTGTATAAAATCAAACGAAAAGCGCTATTTGTTCTTTTGAATTTTTTGACGGCGGCGGTAATCGCCGTTATAATAGCCGGACTGGCCTTTGTTGTTTTGCGGATCCTTCCGGCGGGTGTCGGGAATTTTGCCCAGACAATCGCCGTCTGGGTTGTCCAGCTTATTGAAGGTTCCAGGGTTACCTTGTGGCTTACGATCCTCGCGGTTTCCGCGGGGCTTGTCATGAGCCTTTTTCTGGCCCTGGGTAAAATGTCGAAAAAAGCCTGGCTTAACCGGATCTGTTCCGCCTATGTTTTCTTTTTCCGGGGTACGCCGCTTCTTATGCAGCTTTATTTTATTTATTACGGCCTTCCCCAAATTACCTCTGTCCTGACAATCAACAACCGTTTTATCGCGGCCTTTATCGCCTTTAGCCTTAATTCGGCGGCCTACTGCGCCGAGATTATCCGGGCGGCGATACAGAGCATCGACAAGGGTCAGTTTGAGGCGGCAAAGGCCCTGCGGATGTCTTACGGCCAGACCATGGGGCTGGTGATTATTCCCCAGTCCATACGAAGGCTTATCCCCCCTGTGGGAAACGAATTTATCATGATGCTTAAAGACGCGTCCCTGGTTTCGATTATCGCCCTTACCGATATAACCAAGGTAACCCGTTCAATTTCGTCGTCTACCGCGTCGGCAATGGTGTACATACCGGCGATGATACTCTACCTTATCATAACCGCGGTCTTTACGTTCATTTTCCATAAATTGGAAACAAAATATTCCGTGTATGTGTAAGCCATGTATGCGCAAGACCTGAGCGGTTCTGGAGATAAGCCATGTCAATGATAAAGACCGTCGATGTCTGCAAGACATTTCACGGAAAACAGGGACGAGGCCCCCTGGAAGTGCTGAAAAACATATCCCTTACGGTGGAGCAAAAGGAAGTGGTTTGCATTGTCGGCCCTTCCGGCGCGGGAAAATCCACGTACCTTCGCAGCCTTAACCGGCTTGAAAAAATAGATTCGGGAAAAATATACATTGAAGACAAGCTTCTTTTTGACTGTAAGGACGGAGTCAACACGCTTAAGCTTTCCAGGGAAGAGATTAACGGATCTCTTGTTGAAGTGGGGATGGTCTTCCAGAGTTTTAACCTTTTTCCCCACAAGACGGTGCTGGAAAACCTTATGCTGGCCCCGGTTCATGTAAAAAAAACCCGGACGGAAGAAGCCAGGGAAAAGGCAAGACAGCTTCTTGAACGGGTGGGGCTTTCCGACAAAATCGACGCTTACCCGTCACAGCTTTCCGGCGGCCAGCAGCAGCGGGTCGCCATAGCCCGTGCCCTGGCCATGGAACCGCGGATCATGCTTTTCGACGAGCCGACCTCGGCCCTCGACCCGGAGCTTGTCGGAGAAGTTCTCAACGTTATGAAAAGCCTTGCCCGGGCCGGCATGACGATGCTCGTCGTTACCCACGAGATGGGTTTTGCCCGTGAAGTGGCCGACAAAGTGGTCTTTATGTTTGAAGGCGCGATACTTGAAGCCGGCCCGCCGGCGGAAATGTTCACCAATCCGAAAAACGACAGGACGCGGCAGTTTCTGCAAAGCGTTCTGTAACGGTCGGGCGCATGTGTCTGCCTCGATAATCAGCGACACGAACTTTGTACTTCATTGCGTCATTTGATTTTGTCAAACTGCTAGCGGTACTCTTCCCAGGCTTTTATCTCAAGGCCCTGTTCCCGGCGGTACTCAAGGGCGTCGATAAATTCACGGGCTACCTTGACGTTGGTAAACAGCGGAATGTCGAAGTCAACGGCCAGGCGCCGTATAAGGTAGTCGTTTTTTAGTTCCGTGTCCCTGTTGTTTTTGGGGATGTTGATGATCATGTCGACTTCCCGGCGTTTGATAAAACCGGCCATGTTGGGCTCTTTGGATTCAAGCGGCCAGTTAAGGGCCGTAACGGGGATGCCGTTTGCCGAAAGGAATTTGGCCGTACCCCTGGAAGCAAACAGTTCCCAGTTCATGCCGGCAAGTTTTTTTGCCGAGCCGAGGAAATCAAGTTTGTCCTCCATCGGGCCGGTGGAAAGGAGAACCCGTTTGCGGGCGGCGTATTCCGACGGCGTCCTGTAGCCTACTGAAAAAAGGGCTTTAAGAAACGCGTCGTTGAGGTCCCGCCCGATACAGGCCACTTCTCCGGTACTGGCCATTTCGACGCCGCTTACCGGGTCGGCGCCGTGGAGCCGGGCAAAGCTGAACTGGGCCGCCTTGACGCCGACCCAGTCAAGGTCAAGGGCCGACGAAATGTTCTTTTCAACCGGCTCGTCGAGCATCGCCCTGACGGCAAGGTCTATCATGTTCACTCTGCTTACCTTGGAGCAGAACGGGAAACTCCGGCTCGATCGGAGGTTACATTCGATTACCATGACCCTGTTGCGCTGGGCGAGGAACTGGATGTTAAACGGCCCGGTAATGTCCAGCGCCCCGGCAATCTGTTCCGCGATACGGCGTATCTTCCGTATCGTTTCAATGTAAAGCCGCTGGGCCGGAAGAACCACCGTGGCGTCTCCCGAATGGATGCCGGCGTTTTCAATATGCTCGGTGATCGCGTGAAAAAGTATTTCGCCCCGGCGGGCGACGGCGTCTATTTCGATTTCCTTTGAATTTTCGACAAACTTTGAGATAACCACCGGATGTTCCGGCGAAACATCCGCGGCAAGCCCCAGGAATTTTTCCAGCGTATTGTCGTTCCAGGCCACGTTCATCGCCGCCCCGGAAAGCACGTAACTTGGACGGATAAGCACCGGATAGCCGGCTTCCCCGGCAAAAGCTTTGGCGGATTCAAGGTCGGTAAGTTCCCGCCATTCGGGCTGTTCTATGCCGAGCCTGTCAAGCAGAGCGGAAAATTTGTTTCTGTCTTCGGCCATGTCGATCGACTGGGGGGTGGTGCCGTATATCAGCGCGCCGCAGTCGTAGAGTTTGGTCGCGAGGTTGTTGGGAATTTGTCCGCCCATGGAAAGGATAAGGCCATCGGGCCGTTCCCGTTCGTAAATGTCGAGGATCCGCTCAAGGCTTAGCTCCTCAAAATAAAGCCTGTCGCACATGTCGTAATCGGTTGAAACCGTTTCGGGATTACAGTTTACCATAATCGAATAACGGCCGAGTCCGCGGGCCGTAAGCACGGCGTTGACGCAGCACCAGTCGAACTCGACGCTGCTCCCGATACGGTACGCTCCGGAGCCAAGCACCATCACCCCCCGGCCCGACGGCCCGACATCGTCGGCGGTCTGGATCCCCGGGCCGGAACAGTAGCTCATGTACAGATAGTTGGTTTTGGCCGGGTATTCCGCGGCCAGCGTATCTATCTGTTTGACGCTTGGCCGGATTCTATATTCTTCCCTCAGCGCGCGGACCTCCGTCTCGTTCATCCCGGTACATTCGCCGATACGCGCGTCGGAAAAACCGAAACGTTTTGCCTGGGCAAGAAGCCGCGGGCCGAGCGAGGACAAAACGGAAACCTCGACGCTAGCGTCGCGGGAGGAACCGGCGCTTTTTTCCGGAGCGCGAAGCTCGTTTTCGATTTCCGCGCAGTTTGCGATTTTGTGAAGGAACCAGCGGTCTATTTTTGTAAGTTTGTGGATCCTGTCGACGCTCCAGCCTTCCATAAGCGCCCGGTAGATGACAAAGATCCTCCTGTCGGTGGGCTTTGCCAGGGCGTCCCGAATGTTTTCCGCACCCGCTCCGCAAAAAACATCTTCGGCGGCAAGGCCCGGCGCGCCGATGCCGGTCATCCGCAGGGCTTTTTGCAGGGCTTCCTCAAAGCTCCGCCCTATCGACATTACTTCGCCGACGCTTTTCATCTCGCTCCCGATACGCAGGTCGACGTTTTTGAATTTAGCCAAGTCCCAGCGGGGAACCTTTACCACAATATAATCAAGCGCCGGCTCAAAACAGGATTTGGTAACCCTGGTGATTCTGTTTTCAATTTCGGGAAGGGTGTAACCCAGGGCAAGTTTGGCGGCGACGAAGGCGAGCGGATAGCCTGTAGCCTTGGACGCCAGCGCCGAAGATCGGGAAAGCCTCGCGTTCACTTCGATAATCCGGTAATCTTCGCTTTGCGGATCCAGCGCGTACTGGATGTTGCATTCACCGACGATGCCCAGATGACGGATCACGTCGATTGCTATACGGCGGAGTTTGTGGTACTCGCTGTCGCTAAGGGTCTGGGACGGGGCGACGACAATGCTCTCCCCTGTGTGGATCCCCAGCGGATCGACGTTTTCCATGTTACAAACGGTGACGCAGTTATCCGCCTGATCGCGGACTACCTCGTATTCAATTTCCTTCCAGCCGCCAAGCCATTCTTCCACAAGAACCTGACCGCCCCCCCGCTGTTCCCCTGGCGGGGAAAGCCGCTGTTCCCCTAACGGGGAAAGCTTGGCGAAGGCCCTGTCGCAGCGGCGGCGAAGTTCCGCCTCGTTGCGGCAAATGCCGGAACCCATGCCGCCAAGGGCATAGGCTACCCGGATCATCACCGGGTAGCCTATGCGCTCCGCCGCCGCCGCCGCTCCGTCAACGCCGCCGGACGACGCGTCGACGGCGGCGCTCCGGGGGGTCTTTGCCTCGATTTCGTCAAGGCGGCGGACAAAACGTTCACGGTCTTCGGTGTCCTCAATGGCGGCCACGGGGGTACCCAGTACCTTCACCCCGTGTTTGTAAAGCACGCCTTCCCTGTCCAGGGCCACTCCCGCGTTAAGGGCGGTCTGCCCGCCAAAAGAAAGAAAAAGGCCGTCGGGTTTTTCCTTTTCGATCACCTCTTTGATAAATTCCGGGGTAACCGGCAGGAAGTACGTCGCGTCGGCCATACCCTCGCTGGTCTGTATTGTCGCTATGTTGGGGTTGATAAGAACGGTTTTGATCCCTTCTTCCCTCAGGGCTTTAAGGGCCTGAGACCCGGAATAGTCAAATTCCCCGGCCTGTCCGATTTTTAGTCCGCCTGAACCGAGTACCAGGACTTTTTTTACCGGTTTCATGCCGTCTCCTTTTTTACCTGTTCGACAAATCTGTCGATGAGGAATTCCGTATCCCGCGGGCCGGGACATCCTTCGGGATGAAACTGAACCGCCGAAAAAGGATTCCGCGTGGAACGTATGCCTTCGATGGTTCCGTCGTTGCCGTTGACAAACCACGGCTCCCAGCCGGAAGGCAGCGTCTCGGCCCTGACGGCATAGCCGTGGTTCTGGCTTGTGATGTAACAGCGGCCCGGCGTTCCCTCGGAATCGAGTTCCGTACAGGGCTGATTCTGCCCCCGGTGTCCGTAGGGAAGCTTGTAGGTATCGGCCCCGGCGGCCAGGGCCATAATCTGGTTGCCCAGGCAGATACCGAAAATGGGTTTCCCCATACCGAATGCCTTTCGTACCATGGCTATGGTTTTTCCGCAGTCTTTCGGATCGCCGGGACCGTTGGAAAGGAAGATCCCGTCAAAGGAAAGGCCGGAAAGGTCATGGTTCCAGGGTACCCGGATAATCCGAACCCGCCGGGCAAGCAGGCAGCGGATAATGTTGGCCTTCGCTCCGCAGTCCACAAGGACGACCGCGGGGATTTTTTTTGCGGTATCGGCAATATCATCAATGCCTTTGGGAACAATCTCGCTTACTTCGGCGGTGGAAACATCGGCGACGGGGTGGGGGACAATCCCTGAATCAAGCGTTATATCCCGGCTTCCTTCCACAAGGATCTTTCCCATCATCACCCCGTGTTCCCTGAGCCGTTCGGTGAGGGCGCGGGTATCGACGCCCCAAATGCCGGGAACGTTGTTTTTTTCAAGCCAGGCGGAAAGGGACGCGCCGCTGGAAAAGTGGCTGGGCTCTTCGCAGGCTTCGGCCACGACAAAACCCGATACCTGCACTTTCGGCGATTCAAAGTGAACGGGGAGACCCAGGCTGTCGAAAAACGGCTCGCCGTTTTTGGCAAGCGGTACGCCGTAGTTACCCACAAGGGGATAGGTCGAAACAAGTATCTGTCCCCGGAAACTCGGATCGGTAAGGGACTGAGGATAGCCTGTCATGCCGGTCGTGAAGACCACTTCCCCGGCCTGGGAACGGGCTTTGCCAAAAGACCAGCCGGAAAA
>JAIROH010000073.1 GCA_031257595.1 Treponema sp.
ATGGGAACTTGTGTGCCTTGGGTATAATATGAAACGGATCTTCCGGCTCTCCCAGGGGTAAATGGGGGCAGAAGGGCAAGGCGGGCGGGGTGATGACCCGCTTAAGGGGATACAAGGTCTTTCCAAAAGGTAAAAATCCCAAAACGGGAGTAAAAGTCTCCCGGTTTCGGTATGAAGTGCAACAGGCTCCTAGACGGGTATGTATGCTGAACAAAAACCGTTGACAAATGTATAAACATAGTATATACTCATTAAAAGGGGAATGAAAATATGGAAACAGTCGTTAAAAAATGGGGTAATAGTTTGGGGATAAGAATACCCAACACAATTGTTAGAGAATTGGCGTTAAAAGACGGTTCGTTTGTGGATATTAAAGATAAAGGAAAGGAAATAATTATAAAACTAAAAAGAAAAAACAAATTGTCGGAAATGCTTAATGAAATACATGAAAAAAATATTCATGGCGAAGTAAAAACAAATGGACCGGTAGGGAATGAAATATGGTAAATAATGATTCCATACCCCATCGGGGAGATATAGTATGGTTAAATTTTAATCCCCAGACGGGGCATGAACAAAAAGGAAAAAGGCCCGCAATAGTTATTTCGCCGAAAGAATATAACGGAAAAGTGAATTTGGGGTTATTTTGTCTAATAACCAGTCAGGAAAAACAGTATCCATTTGAAGTAAAAATAAAGAATAAAAAAATCAATGGTGTGGTATTATCCGATCAAATAAAAAGCCTTGATTGGACCAAAAGGGATATGGAATATATCATAAAAGCAACGGAAGAAGAGATAAACGAAGTAGTTGAAAAGATAAATACATTGATAAATGAATAATGGTAAACCTTTGAAATAATTCATTATACGGGGGCGCCGGTTACCGGATTTTACGTTCAAGGAAACGCCGGGCGGCGCGGTTCCCTTCCCGGCCGCACTGGTCCGGCGTTTTGCCCCGGAGCAGTGCGGCCAGAAAACCCGCGGCGACGGCGTCGCCCGCCCCGGTGGTTTCGGCGGTTTTTACGGGGCGGGTTTCCGCCCGGTAAAAACCGCCGTCTGAAAAGATCGCCGCGCCTTTTTCGGCCAGTTTTACGGCGGCGCTTCCGCCTTTGGCGGTCAGGTCTTTAAAAAGCGCCTCCCAGCCGCGCGCCGCTCCGCCATACGCCGCTCCGCCGTACGCCCGGCGGGCCAGCGCTTCGGCTTCCCGCTCGTTTACAAAAAGAACAAGACGGTATTGTTCCAGCCACGAAAGTATTTCTTCGGCGTATGTTTCGGCGATCGAAACGGTACAGGGATCAAACGCGGGGACAAGGCCGGAAGAGCCGGCAATGTCAAGGCAGCGTTTTTTTACATCGTTGTTTTCAAGTAAAAAACCCTCAAAGAGGAACGCTCCCGGTTTTTGAAACCGGGGCTTTTTCAGCGGGTTTAATTGAGTACGGATCAACACGGGATCGGGAAGATCTTCGGCCCGCAGTTCCCGCGCCGCGGAAGGGGAGGCGGCGATTCGTTTTTCGCCGTTTACGGTGAGGCAGAGAAATACCCCGGTGGGCTGTTTGCCCAGCCGAAGCGCGGCGGACACCCCCGCTTTGGCAAGTTCTTTTTCAAAGAACCCGCCAAAGCGGTCCGCCCGCCCGCCTGTTTTTTCGGCGCCGATACAGCCGAAAAAGGCCGCCTTTAACCCCAGGCGCGCGGCGATTTTCGCCGTATTTGCCGCGCCGCCGCCTGAGGCGTAAACGGCGGACGCCGGAAGGGTCGCCGAAGCGGCGGCCGAAACGGCGGCAAGAATCGCCGCCATTGTTTCGGCGGGGACATGCTGTACCGGCAGGGTAACGCCGAAGCGGCGGCAGAACGCTTCATCGGCGTCCGCGAAAACATCCGCCATGGCGTTTCCCGCGCAGTACAGTTCCGTATCATCCGGGAACGGCAATGATGTTTTTCAAACCGGGGTTCTTTTCAAGCTCGCCCTTGAGACTTTCGGCGCGGCTCTTGTTCACGTATTCTTTACCCTGGAACGAATACCTGAACTTGGTATGAATGTCGTAGGTTCCCGCCATAAGGGCATAGGCGTCCTCGGTCATAACGAGTTCTTCGTCGGTGGGAATGATGTATACCGGCACTTTCGACTCAGGCTTGCTGATAAGGGTTTCGGCGCTTCTGGTATGGGACAGTTCGTTTTTTGCCGGATCGTAGACAATGCCGACCCCCTCAAGACCTTCAAGTATTTTTTGCCGCATAAAGAACGCGAATTCACCGACGCCGGCGGTAAACACCAGCGCGTCGACCCTGCCGAGAACGGCCTGGTACGCGCCGATGTATTTTTTTACCCTGTGGGCTTCGATGTCCTGGGCAAGAGCGGCCCGTTTGTCGCCTTCAAGTTTCGCCTTCTGGATGTCCCTGCGGTCGGCGTATTTTCCGGTAATGCCGAAAAGCCCCGATTTTTTGTTCATCGCGTTTTCAATTTCCGATGCGCTCATCCCCGTTTTCCGCATTATATAGAACGGCAGCGCCGGATCAACGTCTCCCGAACGGGTTCCCATAACAAGCCCTTCCAGCGGGGTAATCCCCATCGACGTTTCAAACGAAAGGCCGTCTTTGACCGCGTTAATCGAAGAACCGTTGCCGAGGTGCGCGATGATAAGGTTGGTTTTGAACGGATCCTTTCCCAAAAGCACCGCCGCCCGTTTTGCCGTGTAAAGAAAACTTGTTCCGTGAAAACCGTAACGGCGCGCCGAATACTTTTCGTACCATTCGTAAGGCACCGCGTAGAGGAACGCTTCGGGGGGCATCGTCTGATGCCAGGCCGTGTCCATAACGGCGCAGTGGGGAACGCCGGGCAGAACTTTTTTGGCGGCCTTGACGCCGAGTATCTGGGCGGGGTTGTGCAGCGGCGAAAGGTCCGTCATTTCGCCGAAGGCTTCCAGAACCGCGTCGTCCACGATAACCGATTTGGTAAATTTGCTGCCGCCGTGGGTTACCCTGTGGCCGACGGCTTTGATTACCGACATGTCCGGAAGGCAGCCGTTTTCCTTGCCGGTTAATGTTTTAATGATAAGATCCACCGCCTCAAGATGGGTGGGGCAGTCGTGGTTAATTGTAATCTCTTCTTTGCCTTTGACCTTGTGGTTGATAAAGGAACCGCCGACGGTAACCTTTTCCACTACGCCAACGGCCAGAACGTCCTTTGCGTCCCAATCGTAAACCTGATACTTCGCGGAAGAAGATCCGCAGTTTAACGTCAAAATAACCATTTAAAACCTCATTTTCTTCGGATTGTTATTAACAAGTTTAGCACAAAACAGGAAATTACAAAAGTTCCGTCCTGCCTTTCTCTTTGATTTGTTTTACGATTTCCCTTACTTTCTGCGTTTCACCCCGTTTTGATATCAACACCGTGCCGTTTCCCCCGTTTTTGCCGGATCGTACCGCCACAACAAGATCTTCCGCCCCGATAAGCGCGACCGGTATGTCCGAATCGACAAAACAGTTTTTTGATTCTGTCTGGAACACTTCGGTTCCTTCCGCATGTTTTACGTTCCCCGCGCCCATTCCCATAAGAACGGCGTATTCGTCCCAGCTTCCCACATCGGTCCAGTCAAAACCCGCTTTGACCATGACCGTCTGGGAACATTTTTCGGCAATCGCGTAGTCGAACGAAATGGCCTCGGCTTCCCTGTAGGCTTCGTCAAGATCGAGCCATTCCCAGAGGATGCGGAGTCCGCGTTCCGTTCTGACGGAACGTTCGTCCGGCGCCCGGAGCTTTCCGAACGGCAGGATAACCGACGGGGCTTTTTGCCTGAATTCATTGATGATAAATTTGGATGAAAACGCGAACATTCCCGAATTCCAGTAGAAATTTCCGGCTTTCATAAAACGTTCCGCCTGTTCCCTGTCCGGTTTTTCCCGGAATGAAGCGACGGCGTACACTTCCGGTTGTTCGGATTTTGTGGAAAGAAGCGTTTCCGTTTCTATATAGCCGTAGCCTGTTTCCGGCCTTGTGGGGGTAATGCCGAAGACGGCAAGCTTATCCGCCTGGGCAAACGCTTCGGCGGCCGCGGCGTCTACCTTGAATTTTTCCAGCGGCCCGATAATGTGATCGCTTGTAAGCACGAGCATGTTCCGTTCTTTGCCGGTCATCCAATCGGTATACACAGCCGCGCAGGCAATCGCCGGGGCCGTGTTTTTCGCCTCCGGTTCCGGGATAAGCAAAAGCCGGTTGAGATCTTCGGGCGGATAGTTCCTGCAGGCCTTTACGATATGGGGTACATGGGCTTTTCCGGCGATAATGATCACCCTGCCGCTCCCGTCCCTGTCGATTACCGAAAGGGCCCTGTCCACGGCGGCGGAAAAAAAACAGCGGTCGCCCATCGGAAGGAACTGTTTGGGAAGCTGGCTGCTGCTTGCCGGCCAAAGCCTTGTACCGGAACCTCCCGCCATAATGATACAGTCGTTAAACATGCCTTTTCCAGTATAGTTTAAGGAACGTTTTGCCGCAAGGCACGGCATCAGCAATTCAAAGTTTAACTATTTCGAAAATCCAAAAGACGCCTAAAAGATTTATCGGGGGGCGGGGCAAAAACATGGGGCCCCTTCCCCATATTTTGCCGGTAGCGCACTGACTTTTATGAGCGTCTTTTGCCTTATCGTGAACTTTGAATTGCCGCTAAAAGAGGAGAGTAAAGGTAAAAATGGTCAAATTGTCATTGGGTATTGGGTGATAGCGGAAAAGAATTCAACAATTTGACCACTTTACGGAACTTATCTTTGCCGCAAATGAAGCGCTTCGCTCAGGACAGGTTGTAACGCTAAAGTAATGCCGAAATAGATTGTCTGATTCGTTGTCTGACAAATCATCACAATGATTTAATTTTATTACCTCTATAAAGACCTTTCCGAAGGGAGGCGCAATAGAGAATAACCGCCGCCCAGATAAAGCCGAAGGCCCAGAAATTTCTTAACGGAAAGGATTCTCCAAACGCGAAGATACTGAGAAAAAAAAGTATCGTCGGATTGA
>JAIROH010000092.1 GCA_031257595.1 Treponema sp.
TCTGCGGCATGCCGGAAAGGGGCGCGACGACCGCGCCCGTCGAAACCGTAACGGTGGGGGTAAGGTTGCCAACAGCCGTACCGTAAGGAACCGTGACGGCGATTTTTTTGTCCGTTTCGTTAACAGTACCCGTGGCCGAAGGCAAAAGGGTGTCGAAGCTGAACGCGGTGATTGCCTTGTCGGAACTGAATGGACCGCTCCCGCCCGTGGTCCCGTTGTCCTTCTTGCCTTCGTAAAGGCTCTTAAGCGAGAGGTTGTAGCTGTCACATCCGGAAAAAAGCGCTACAAAGAGGAAAAAGACCAGGGAACAAAGTTTTCGTTTGTTTCCGGCTCTACCCGATGGGAGGGGGTGATTTTACGGTACAAAGAATTACAAGCGTTCATCAGGGAACCTTCCTTTTCACATCAATAATATAACCCGAAATTTTGCCCTTGTCAACAGGAAAACCCGCCCCGGCAATTCCCGATTTAAAACATCCGCAAACCACACAAACAAACTCTCTAAATTTCCCGATCCGTTCGTGTCTGTTCGTGCCGAAAATTCCTAAAATCCGGTTTTTTTGATGATTGAAAGTAAACGCCGATGCCCTAACCCCCCGTGCAAATTTCCGCCCTGAAAACGGCTTCCGTGCCCCTGCGGCCTTCAACCGCAAAAACCGCGGAAAGCGGATCGGGACGGTATTTGCCCTGGGCATCGTCCGGGATTTTCCGCGTGAACAAAAGCTCGATACTTTCGCCGTGTTTGACTTCCGAAAGGTAGTTAATGTCAAGCCGCAGACCGCGGGCGTTTTCAAGAATCTCCGGCGGGAACAAATCCTGTATCCACTGAATATAACGGGCATTGTTCATGTGGCCGTTGTAATCGATGTCGGAATAACACGCTTTGCGGACGGTCCGGGAAACGCCTGTAAGCAGCTCTTCGGGAACGAAAGACGACGCGGATGGAACGCCTTCAAATTTCGGGCGGAGGCCCGGAGGCGCTTCGTTGTCTACGGAAGCTCCGGGCAGGGAGTCAAGGCCGTCGTTGAGCGGCAGCGGTTCTACCACGGCCTGCGGTCTTAGGGGGCGTCGTTTTTCCAGATCGATGATAAGCCAGCCGCTTCTTCCCCGGACCGCCGGTCTGCCGTCCGCGCCGAGGATATCGTAGTCCCTGACGGCGAAAAGCTTGTGCGTACCCCGCGGCCAGGTTCGTACCGTTATCGTTTCCCCAAAACGGGGACGGCGTTCCATAAAAACAGACATTCGGGAAAGGATCCAAACCTGGCCGCTTGTTTGCATCGCGTCCCGGCCGACGCCGAGGATCTCCGCGTGGTTTATCGCCGCTTCCTGAAAAAAATCAAAAGCCGCGGCAACGGTAAGGGTATCACTTCTGTCTATGTCCCCAAAACGTACCGGACAATTTTCGGAAAAAATATTATTTTGCATACAACTTTACAACCGTATCGCTGTCAAGAAACGCAAGACCGCAGCAAAGGATAATTTTTTTCATGTTTTAGTCAACCTCTTTTTTCAGGAACCTGAATCAACGCTGATTTATTCACATTCGAATAAATCAGCGCTCCCCTAAAAACCGGCCGGGTTTTTGGGTATGTATTTTTCAAGTTTATTCAGAACGTCGTCAAAATCAACCGGTTTTCCGATATGCTCGTTCATTCCGGCATTAAGGCAGTTTTCCACATCTTCCTTGAACACGTTGGCGGTCATGGCAATAATCGGGATCGCCGGACGTTTCCGCTCCGCTTCAAACCTCCTTATAAGACGGGTCGCTTCGTAGCCGTCCATTTCGGGCATTTGGACATCCATAAATATCATATCATAACTGTCCGGGTTATTTTCGAATTTTTTAACCGCCTCAACGCCGTTTTCCGCGCAATCTATGATCAGTTCGGTCGATTCCAGCAGGGCCATGACGATTTCCCGGTTTATTTCCATATCCTCGGCGAGCAATATGCGGCGGCCGGGGAATTTAACATTTTTCTTTGCCCGGTCGTTTTCTTTGACGATTGATGTCAAATCGGCAAGACCCATGCACTCGCTTATTATATCCAACAGGGCGGAAGGGAAAAGCGGCTTTGAAAGGAATTTGTCCACGCCGGCTTTTTTGGCTTTATCTTCAATGGCTGTTAATTCGGTGGAAGAAATCATGATTACTACGCTTTTTTTGCCCGCCACGCTTTTTTTGATAAGCCGGGTTAGTTCAATGCCGTCCATGTCCGGCATCCTGAGGTCTATAAAGTAGACGTCATAAGCCCCCCGTTTCGCAATCAGGGCAAGGGCCTCTTTTCCGCCGGGAGCGGTATCGCAGACAAAACCGAAACGGCCGGCAATTTCCATAAAGTATTCGGTTACCGTGCTGTCGTCGTCAACCGCCATGATCCGTATGGTGTTCCAGTTAATTCCCCTCAGAACGCTGTGTTTCTTGTCGGAACCCCTTTTCATGACAACGGTAAAAACAAACCTGGAACCCTTGCCGTATTCGGATTCCACCCATATCTCGCCGCCCATCATTTCAACGATGTTTTTGCTGATCGCGAGTCCCAGGCCCGTTCCGCCGAATTTGCGGGACGTATTGTTGTCCGCCTGCTCAAAAGATTTAAAAAGACGTATTTTCTGTTCTTCCGTAATGCCGATGCCCGAATCCTGTACTTCTATCTGCAGCGTACACATGTCGTTTTCTTCTTTCAGCAATTTGCTGTCAAGGTGAATGTGGCCGCCTTCGGGGGTAAACTTGACCGCGTTGGAAAGAAGGTTGGTAATTACCTGGGCCAGTCTTTGATCGTCGCCGATAAGGGTCTGGGGCAGGTTTTCACCCAGGTGGACGAGGAAGTTCTGATTTTTTTCCTCCGCCCGGAAAGTGATAACATTGACCGCTTTACGAAGCGCCTTTTCAAAGTTAAATTCCGCGGAAGAAAGCTCAAATTTGTTGGCTTCTATTTTGGACATATCCAGTATGTCGTTTATTACTCCCAGCAGATGGTTTGACGCGTCTTCTATTTTATTTAGACAGTAATCTTTTTTGCCGATATCTCCCGCGCCTTTGGCAATGCTGGTCATTCCGATGATCGCGTTCATCGGCGTGCGCATTTCATGGCTCATGTTGGCAAGAAATTCACTCTTTGCCCTGGTGCTGGAAAGGGCTACTTCCCTGGCGCGAATAAGGTTATTCAGCATTTCGTTGCGCTGCATGGCGTTGGCGATAAGAAGGCTTCCCGAACGGAGTATCGCCTCTTCGTCACCGGAGAATTCCCGTTCCCTTCGGCAGTCGTCGAAACCTACAAAGCCCCAGAACAGATCGTGTAAAAACGCCGGAACCATAAGGAATGAGACGATTCCTTCACGTTCGAGAATTTCCCTTTCCCGTTCGGGACAATCTTTTACCAGACCCTTGAAATTCTCTCCCCGGGAAAGCCTGTCCCAGCCGGGCATTTCCATACTGGGTATGTCAAGATCGGTGTTTCGGCTTTGTTCCAGATTGGAATTTTGGGACCATTCATAAAGAAAAAAGGTGCGAAGCTCTCCGTCTTTGATATGGTTTTTCCATATATAGACTTTGTCTACTTCGACGGCCATGGCCATCATCCCCATACACTTCCACAGATCCTCTTCAAAATGGTCGGGATCGGAACGAAGCAGTATCTCGGAGATACTGTTCACCGTTCTGAGCAGGGAATCCTGTTTTTCGATCTCCGACATCATCTTTTGGTATTCCCGAAGATCGCGGATAAAGATCAGCAGAAAATTGCCTTCTTCGGTACGTACCATTTCGCTTAAAAGTTCCGCGGGTATGAAAGTGCCGTCTTCCAGTCTGTAGGTCCAGTTGATTATCTGCCGGCCGCGTTCAAACGTATTTATAAGTATGTCTTCCCTTTTCTTCTCGCTGGAAATTCCGTCGTTCTGGTATTCAGGGGAAAGGTTTTTGAATTTTTCAAGGAGCTCCTTTTTGTTGGCAAAACCGAATATACGCAGGGTTTCCTGGTTACAGTCAATGACGTTCAGATCGGTATCCCAGATTGTGCAGCCCAGCGGATTTGTCTCCAGCATGATCCTGAGCCGTTCGTCGGATTCCTTCATCGAATTAAGTGCGTCGTCCGATTTTCTCTTTTCCGTCCGGTAAATGGCTTCCTGGAATTTTGTCACCGCGCCTATGAAAAAACTGGTAATGGCAAGCGCCAGGGCAATCTCAAAAACCTGATCGCTCCGCTTGATGGGCGTTACCAGCGAAGGATACCGTATGCTGATATAACAGCATGCCGAAAGTATCGCAAGGTGGACAATCAGATTAAAGACCAGGCTCCGGCCCTTGGTCATAAGACAGATAAGGGTAAAGCTCAAAACAAAAAAGATCGGCATGCTGCCGTAAATTCCACCAAGGGCGAAAAAGGCCGCGGGGAACAGGATGTCGCATAAACCTATGGTTACCAGCCAAATTGCAATCGTATACAGCTTAAAATGATTCACCAGTACGATAAAAAGCACGATTATACCGGAGATTCCCAGCATAATCAAAAGTATTATTATGCTATTGCCTGCTATTACCCTGGCTACGGTAGTCAGCAAGGCCGCGATTATTCCGACAGAACAAAAAGTGTTAAGATTTCGGACTTCTGAAGCAAGATTACCTGAAAGAATATAACGTTGAATCAACAGTGCTATTGTATTTTTCATAACGGCCCTATCTATATTTTATACTTTTAGAGAACTTTTGTCAGGCGAGAACGCTGATAATTGTTATGTATAACTTTGTTCGATAGCCCGCAGGGCCCGGTACAGGGTTTCGTTTACCGGCGTGGGAATGCCGTGTTTTTTGCCGTATTCCATCACCGTTAATCCAAAAAGTTCCGCCTCGGTTTTACGGCCGGCAAGCACATCCTGGGCCATTGACGTGTAGCCGTCGTCGCTTAGAAGGCCGACGTTGTCAAGCCACTTTTCGATGTCTTTTTCCCCAAGACTGATGCCTTCCGCCGCGGCTATGGCGACGACTTCCCTCATCGCGCTTTCCAGGATTTCGCCCGCCTCCTTGATGACAAACGGCGATTTTTTCTTGAAAGCCCTGTACGGAAGACGGAGCAGGGCGGAAGTCTGGTTTGCCCCCACATTCACCATAAACTTAAACCACAGGGTTCTTTTCATGTCCGCGGGATGGTATTCGAACGGCAGGGCGGCGCGGGTAAAAAATTCGGCGATGCTTTTATCCCGTTCCGTTTCCCTGCCGCCGGCATCGCCGAAATGTACGACCCCCCGGCAGGTAAAACGGACTCCGTCGTCGTTCCGCTGGGAATCGGCTCCGAGTATCATCGCCAAAGGGAGCCTTTCCCGACCGAATACGGCGCCGATTTCTTCTTCGCTTTTTATGCCATTGAGCAGGGAAACGATAATTGTGTTTTTCCCGATAAAAGGCTCAAGGTCGCCGGTTATTTCCGCCAAATGGTGATTTTTACACGCGACAATAACCAGATCGGGAAATGGGCCTTCGCCCGGCCCGGCTTCGGCGTCAAGCAGAACAAAGTCCAGGCGGCGGCCGTTGACCCAAAGGCCCTTTTCGCGGTAACGCCGGAGCCGTTCGCCTTTTCCAAGAACGGAAACGCATGTTTTTTCGTAATTGTAAAAAGTCTCCGCCACCGTAAGGCCGATTGCTCCGGCGCCGGCAATTAAAACGCTGTGTATCATTACCTGCCGAATGTAACCGTTACCTGGCCGATCATGCCGCGTTCCGCCGTACCGCTCCCAAAGTAACGCGGCTGGGGCGTTACGGCGCCTGATTCACCAAGCGTTATGTCCGCGGTATACAGGACACGGTCTTCGTTCCGCAGCGTGGCCTCGACAAAAACCCTGTAAGCGCCCGCCGCTACGGCCAGGCCCGCCTGATTCGTACCGTCCCACGCAAACGAAAGATTTCCACCGCGGGGAGTAGAGCCGGTAAGGGCGTCGATTTGGGATTTGTTCATTCCGCTCAAACCGGATTGTTTTACCCAAAGCGGTATGGAAGATTCCCGTTTTTTCCAGCCTCCGGTCGCGGTAAACTTTGTGGCGTAAAGCGTTTTCACATACCGGCCCTGGGCATCCTCGATCCATACGGCAAACTGGTTGCTGGCAAAGCCCCCCTGTCTGTTATAGACAAAGCTGACTTCCGCGGTTCCCACAACCGGCACGGCCTGGGCCGGGCCAACGATCGCCGGAAAACTCAACAGGGCAAGACAAAACGCCAAAAAACGATATAGGTTCATTTTTATAATCCTTGTTGTTTTATTCGCAGTGGGGTCTAATACCTCGACGGGAAGGTTCACTGTTTTGGTTTTTCCGCGGGAAAAACCAAATTAAGGATAATGCCCACTACCGTCGCCAGGGCGACCCCGGCAAGCTGGAACTGGACATCCTGGGTAATGTTAAACGCAAGCTTTCCGCCGCCTATACCGATAACAAAAATCACCGACGAAATCGTAAGGTTCCGTTTGTCTTTGTAATCTACGCCGCTTTCGACAATGGTTCGCAGTCCGCTGGAGGCGATGATGCCGAAAAGCAGCATCGAGATGCCTCCCATAACGGGCGTGGGTATTGTACGGATAAGGGCGCCGAATTTCTGGAAAAACGACAGCGCCGTGGCGATAACGGCCGCGCCGCCTATCACCCATACCGAATAGACCCTGGTAATCGCCATAACGCCGATGTTTTCGCCGTAGGTGGTATTGGGCGGCCCGCCCCAAAGCGCGGCCCACGCGGTCGCAAGGCCATCGCCGGCCAAAGTCCTGTGCAGGCCGGGGGTTTTGTAAAAATCCTGACCTACAACCTTGCTGGTTACCAGCGTATCCCCAAGGTGTTCGCAGATCGTCGCCAGGGAAACAATAACAAACGTAAGTACGGGAACAAACGAAAAGCGGGGAACGGTAAAGGCAGGAAGGCCGAACCAGGGAGCGTCGGCTACAATCCGAAAGTCAATGATATGATACGCCGGGATAACAAGCCCCATTACCAGGGTAAACACATAACCGGCGACAAGCCCGATAAGGATGGGAATAACCGAGAAAAAACCTTTGAGCAGAATGTTTGCCGCTACAGTTACGCCCAGGGTAAGGGCCGCTATGGAAAGCAATACAAGGCTGTATTCCCCGTCCGCGGCGCCCCCCGTGTTCATCGCCATAGCCATCGCGGTAGGGGCGAGGTTAAGGCCAATCACCACTATTACCGAGCCGATAACTACCGGAGGCAGGGCCCTGTCCAGCCAGGACGTTCCGGCAAACTTGATGATAAGGCCAATCACGCAGTAAAAAACACCCGCCGCTACGGCCCCGCCCATCGTGTAGGGAAGCCCATGGGAAGCGGAAATGACGATGAGCGGCGAAATAAACGCGAACGACGATCCCAGAAACGCCGGAACTTTCGCCCCGGTAATGGCTATGTAAAGCAGCGTGCCGGTTCCCGCGGTAAAAAGGGCCGTGGCGGGATTAAGGCCGGTTAAAAGCGGAACCAGTATGGTTGCCCCGAACATCGCGAAAACATGCTGTACGCTTAACGGCACCCACTTACCTAAAGGCGGCCTGTCTTTGGGGCCGTATATGTCAGATTGGCTCATATAGTCTTAGTTCCAGCCAAGACCGACGCCCACCGGCACCAACGGGGGGACTATAAGTTCAGGGGCGGTCTCCACCGTATCTACCCCCACGGGAAGGGGAGAAGCCTGGGCTTCCGCGATCTCCACGGGAGCGGCCGTTTTACCCGATACCGGATCCGGCGCGCTGGTTTGTCCCGCCATCACATACACCACCGTGTTATCCGCGCCGAAAAAAGAGACCGTCCCTTCGTCCACGCTGAGATTGACCGTATCGAATTCGAAAACCGTCCCCCGAACCGACGCCGTCGCTGTCGGACTTCGTACCGTGAAATCGGTATTCCTCCCTCCCGTCGGCGGTTTCACATCGGCCCGTATACGTCCCGCGCTCAGTTGTATTTCGACCCGCTCCGACTCCGCCGCGGACCGGATTTCCCGCAGACTCAGCCGGGTCAGGGGCCGCACCACGAGGGTCGAATTCCCTATCTCCAGCAGGGCGGAGCTCTTAAAACCCGTGGACACCAGGGTTGCCTCTTCCAGCGCCTGGCCGGCGGCCGCGGGAACCCAGGTTGCCCCCGGCTTCTTTATTTCTACCGTACCTTGCACGCTCTTGATAACCGCACGCGGACTCTGCGCCCACAGCGCCGCCGCCGCCAATACCATCACTATCACCAGTACCTTAATCCGCATAACAACACTCCTTATCTTTTCGTTTACAAGCCAATTCGGAAACCAACCGGGGTTTCCCGGACTTTACAATGACAAAACAAGAGCCAGGGCCGTCTTCCACCGGATCGCGGCGTCCGGGGTGAAGACGTTCCCCATGCCGGGGAAGAAAGCGCCGCCCCCAAGACTCAGCGCCAGGTCGGGCAGGGGCGTCCACCGCACCGTTCCCCAGAATTCCCCGCCCAGAAAATATCCGTCCGCCTTTTGCTTCTGCGGCTCCCGATCATCCTGAAACGAGACCGTATCGGTCCGGATAAAATACACGTATTCCACAGAAAGGAAGAGAGTCCGCCGGGGCCGCAGACTGTAGACCGCCCTGACAAGCGAAAGGCCGCCGGGGGCCGCGCCGAAAATCTGGCCCTGGGGAAGAGAGTTGACCGGGATAAAGGGCGACAGGGATTTCCCTTCGGAAGGGGACGAGTAGAAGCCCCGCAGACTCAGCCTGTCGTCCCAGGCTCCCGGCGGCGCCCAGCTTCCCCCCAGCGCACCCGCGAAAAATACGGAACTTTCCCCGTCCCCGTCTTCCGCGGCGCCAAGAACCGCCGCCGCTTCCAGGGAAAAGCCGCCCGAAAACCGCAAGGCCCAGCGCCCGGAAAGGTACTGGCTGTTGAGGGTGTCTTCCCCGCCGTTGAGGTCGAACTGTCCCAGCAGTCCCAGGGCAAGGGACGAACGGGGGCCGAGACCGGGATTCTCCCATGTGAACGAAACAAGGGCCCGACGCGACGCAAAGTACGAACTGTCCAGAGCGTAGGGTTTCTTGTGTTCCGCCTTGTCGGTTGTGGTTATCAAGATGTCCGCCGTATCCTTGTAGAGGAGGCCGGTATACCAGGCCCCCGCGGACAAGCGGCGGGGGGGGGGGGCGGCGCCCGGCCCGGCGCCCGCGGGGGCGGGCCCCCGGCCGCGCGCCGGCGGCGCGGCCCGGGGCGCG
>JAIROH010000111.1 GCA_031257595.1 Treponema sp.
TATGACCGTACAACGCTTTTTCACCGGGCCGGAAACCGGGCCGTACAAAGATATTGTCTGGGAAAAAAGACGGAGCGAAATCCGTAACCCGGACGGCAAGGCAATCTTTGAGGAAGACACGGTGATTGTACCGGCTTTCTGGAGCCAGATTGCCGGCGATATTCTGGCCCAGAAATACTTCCGTAAAGCGGGAATCCCCGCCGAAAAAGCCAATGACTGGCAGGCCTGGGCCCGCGGCGGCGAGATTTTTCCGCTGCCGGACGACGGGGCCGAACACGACGCCCGCCAGGTGTTTCACCGCCTGGCCTACACCTGGCTGGACTGGGGCCGGAAGAACGGCTTTTTCGACGGCGAAGCCGACGAAAAAGCCTTCTACGACGAAACCTGTTACATGCTGGCCCATCAGCTGGCGGCGCCGAACAGCCCGCAGTGGTTCAATACCGGGCTTTACGCGGTTTACGGCATAGACGGCCCGCCGCAGGGCCACTACTATGTCGATCCCGCGGACGGCCGGGCAAAAAAATCCGACAGCGCCTACAGGCGGCCCCAGCCGCACGCGTGCCTTCCCTGGCATGCCCTTGTCAGTACCCCCGGGGGGCCGGTTCCTGTCGGCAGGCTTGTTGAAAACAACAGTACCGGGACCATCGTCTACGACAAAGACGGTACAACAACCGTTATCGCGGTAAAAGAAAACGGCGTCAAACCGGTACTCCGCGTTGTCCTCAAGAACGGAAATACCCTGGAGGCGACCGCGGATCACCTGGTTCTGGCCTGCACCGGCCATGCCGGAGACGAACCGCGGTGGATCGAGGCGGGAAAACTGCGGAACGGAATGCGGCTGCTCCAGATTACCGGTACTTCCGTCTCCGAAAACCCGGAACCGGCCGATTCGTCCGCCGTCAACGAAGCGGTATTGGCCGGTTGGCTGACCGGGGACGGATTTGCCGGCCAGTATAAAACCGGGACCAACCAATCGCTTACCGTGGAATTTCTAACCGCCAATGATGAAGAATACGATTTCCTTTTACCCCGCATACAGGAGGTTTTCGCGGGACAGCATTACCATGTAACGGATGTAGAAACCGCGGATGAGCGATTCAGTCTCAGGCGGATCCGGCTTTACGGCGAACAGCTTCGCCCTTTTATTGAAAAATACGGAGCGCAAAAACGCGGTCTGGACATGCGGATTCCGGAAATAATACTGAACGGCGGCAGGCGGATCGCCGCGGCGTACCTGCGTTCCCTTTTTCAGGCCGACGCGACCGTCCGTTCCCATGCGGGGCCCACGGATTCATTCGACATAGTTTTTGGAAGTATTTCCAAAGATTTAATTCAGGATGTCCAAAAACTGCTGGCAAACATGGGTATCTACAGCCGCATATCAGTTTGTAACGACAAACGGGATAACCGTCATACGTATTACCATTTGGTCATTGGATATTCAAGTGAGCGGGCAAAATTTCAAACGCTTGTCGGCTTTATCACCGAAGAAAAACAAAAAAAACTTTCGGTGTCCCTGGAGCCGAAAGTTAACGGGAAAAAAATTCCCCCTTGCCGTTTTGAAACGATAGCCCGTGTGGAATACGCGGGTGAAATGCCGGTCTACGATATTCAGACAAAAAGCGGAAATTTTCTTGTCCATAATATCGTGGTTCACAATTGTTTTATCCTTTCTATAGAAGACGACCTGGTGAACGAAGGCGGCATTATGGACCTGGTAACCAGGGAGGCGCGGCTTTTCAAATACGGTTCCGGCACGGGATCGAATTTTTCGAGGATCAGGGCGGCCCATGAAAAACTGTCGGGAGGCGGAGTGTCGTCGGGGCTGTTGTCGTTTCTCAAGATAGGCGACCGTTCGGCGTCGGCAATCAAGAGCGGAGGCACGACGCGCCGCGCGGCGAAGATGGTAACGCTGGACGCTGATCATCCCGACGTGGAAAAGTACATAGACTGGAAAGCCCAGGAAGAACACAAAGTCGCTTCGATGGCGGCCGGTTCCCGGATCATCAGGAGACATTTCGACGCCGTAAGGAAAAGCGTCGCCGGTTTCCGGGGGCCGGATACCGACGCTTTCTCGGCTGAAAAAAACCGCGAACTCGCTTCGGCGCTCAGGGCGGCCCTGTCCGACGAAGTGCCGCCCGCCTACCTGTACCAGCTCCTCCGCGCGCTGGAACAGGGCGGCGTACCCGATCCCGACGTATTTTCCACAGCCTGGGACGGAGAAGCCTACAACACCGTTTCGGGCCAGTCGTCAAACAACAGCCTTAGGGTAAGCGACGATTTTATGAAAGCCGTGGAAGCGGGGGGGAACTGGGAACTCCGGGAAAGGGTGTCAGGCGAAACGGTAAAAACGATAAAGGCCCGTGAGCTTTGGTCCCGCATGGCCCGGGCCGCCTGGCAGTGCGCCGATCCGGGTCTCCAGTATCATACCACGATCAACGACTGGCATACCTGCCCGGAGGGAGGCGAGATACGGGCCAGCAATCCCTGTTCCGAATACATGTTCCTCGACGACACCGCCTGCAACCTTGCCTCGATAAACCTCGGGAGGCTTTACGACAGGAACACGAAGCGTTTCGACATCGACGGGTATCTTCACGCGATCGGCATCTGGACGACGATCCTTGAAATTTCCGTCGTAATGGCCCAGTTCCCCTCTCCCCGGATCGCCGAGCTTTCCCATGAATACAGGACACTGGGGCTGGGTTACGCGAACCTGGGAAGCCTTCTTATGGTGATGGGGCTTGCCTACGATTCGCCCGAAGGCCGTTCCGTGGCCGCCGCCCTTTCGGCGATCCTCAGCGGGGAAGCGTATGCGCAGTCGGCGCGAATGGCCGCCGCCCTGGGGCCGTTTATCCGGTACCGGGAAAATTCCGCCCACATGCTCAGGGTGGTACGGAACCACCGGCGGGCCGCCTATAATGCCGCGGCGGGCGAGTACGAAGCCCTGCATACGATTCCGGAGGGCATCGATCCTGAACGCTGCCCGGCGGAACTGCTTGAGGCGGCCCGCCGCGCCTGGGACGGCGCGCTCTCGCTCGGCGAAAAACACGGTTACCGCAACGCCCAGGTAAGCGCGATCGCTCCCACCGGAACCATCGGCCTTTTGATGGACTGTGACACGACCGGAGTCGAACCGGATTTCGCCCTTGTCAAATTCAAAAAACTTGCCGGAGGCGGCTATTTCAAGATCATCAACCAGTCGGCGCCGCCGGCCCTTGAAGCCCTCGGCTACGGGAAAAACGAAATTGAGGAAATCATCGCCTACGCGACGGGACGCAAGACCCTTGCCGGCGCGCCGGCGGTCAACCCCGAAAGCCTTGCCGAAAAGGGCTTTAGCCCGGAGGCCATCGCGGCGGCGGAAAAAGAATGCGGTAACGCGCTTTCCCTTGAAGGGATTTTTAACCCGTGGGTACTCGGCAGGGAATTTGTCGAAAAAAAGCTTGGCGTCCCGGAATCAACCTGGTCCCTGCAGGGCTTTAGCCTCTTGAAGCACCTCGGTTTTACCGACGAAGAAATCGCCGCGGCGGAAACCCGCGTATGCGGAACCATGGGACTTGAGGGAGCGCCGGGGCTTAAGGAAAAAGACCTTCCGGTGTTCGACACGGCCACTCCTTCGGGCAAAAACGGGAAACGTTCCATCCCCTGGCAGGCCCATGTAGGGATGATGGCCGCGGTACAGCCTTTTATCACCGGGGCGATCAGCAAAACGATCAACATGCCCAACGCGGCAAGCTATAAAGACGTTCAGGGCGCCTACATGCTGGCCTGGAAAAGCGGCGTCAAGGCGGTTGCCCTGTACCGGGACGGATCGAAACTTTCCCAGCCGCTTTCTTCGTTTGCCCCCGGCGCCGATCCTCTGGCCGATACGATTATGGCGCTCCAGAAAGAAAATCAACAGCCTGTCGTTTTTGACAGGGCCGATCTTCGGGGCAGACGGCGGAACCTTCCAAACCGGCGTTCGGGCTATACCCAAAAAGCGAAAATAGGCGGCCATTCGATATTTATTCGTACCGGCGAATACGACAACGGCAAACTCGGCGAGATTTTTCTTGACATGCACAAGGAAGGCGCCGCTTTCCGGAGCCTCCTCAACAGCTTTGCCATTGCCGTTTCCCTGGGGCTCCA
>JAIROH010000136.1 GCA_031257595.1 Treponema sp.
GTGATAGCGGACTAAAGTCCGACGAGTAATCGGGAAATGGCTGAACGCCGGAGTGATGGAGGACGGGACGGTGAGGTACAACCGGGCCGGGACGCCGCAATTTTACGAATATCTGCGGAACTATCCCTTACCTGCGCCGAGGATCGTACACTCATATTGCTAACGCGAAACTTTTTCCAGAGGAACCGGATGCCTTAATTGGGTACGTCCGGGTCTGTTCGTGCCGTTCGTGGTGAAAATTCCTAAAATAAAATCCGGTTGTTTTTGATGATTGAAAGTAAACGCCGATGCCCTGGCTATTTACACTAAAAGAGGAAAACGTATATATTTTTCATATGAAACGAACATACGGTGTATTTTTTTTAGCGGTCCTTTTTGGTGTTATATCCGGTTCCCTGGCGGCTCAGACAAACACTGAATGGAGGGATCATCTTTCCAGCCGCGCCGAAGCTCAATATACCCACGGCGATATACGGGCCGCTCTCTGGTATTATCGTAATCTCGCCTATTATTATCCTGAGTACTACAAGGGCTGGATCGGCATTATCCGCTGTTATTCAGACGATTATGAAAATTTTGATTTTACCGATTCTGAATTGTACATGGAAAGGGCGAGAAAGGCCGGTCCGGGGCAGCCGGAAGTACAGCAAATCGGGCGGCTCTTTGACGCCGCCTGGCCGGACGTGCAGGCCAGGCGGGAACAGCGGAAAATCGCGGAAGCAAAACGGCGGGAAGACAATTTTCATAATATGACTTTTGTAAGCAAAAACGGCGTGCTTGAGCTTTACAATGGCAGCGCCGAGGAAGTATTTATCCCCGAAGACATTACGGTAATCGGTGACGCCGCTTTCAGGCAGAACGGCAGGATCAAGCGGGTGGTACTTCATAATAAAATCACCGCCATCGGAAACAATGCGTTTGCAAAATGCAGCGCCCTTACGGATATTACAATTCCCGCAAGTGTTACCAGCTTTGGTTCCGGCGTTTTTGGGGATTGTTTTTCCCTGTCCTCGATCACGGTCCCCGGCAATATAACTTCGGTTCCCGATAACACCTTTGCCGGCTGTAAAAACCTTGTTGATGTAACTATCGGTGATGGTGTTAAAGCAATAGGAAAAGCCTTTACCGGCTGTGAAAATTTGACCGGTATTATTATACCCAAAACGGTAGAGAGCATTGCGGAATTTGCCTTTTCCCAATGTAAAAACTTGAAAAATGTTACCGTAGTCAATGAAAAAGCAAAAATTGGCAGGAGGGCGTTTCTTGCCTGTCCGGTTGAAAACAAGGATGAATTAACGGCCAAATTCGGTGCGGAGATATTCCGGTAGCGAAATGGTGACTGACACCAAGCAATACGAGTATTGCTTTGCCGGAGGCCGTTGAGGTATACTTGTTATTGGGTCGAATACCGTTTACACAAACTCCAGGAGAAAGCCTTTTCATGGCTGTAAGTACATTCAGCCGGGGAATCAAATTGAATACCCGGAAACACGCTACCGAAGGAAAGCCCGTAGAGCTTGCTCCCTTTCCCAAACAGGTTGTCATTCCCGTTAATCAGCATTTCGGCGCGCCGAACAAAAGCATTGTTGCCCCCGGCGACAGGGTTAAACGGGGTCAGCGTATAGCCGAAGCGCCCGGCTTGATGGCGGTTCCGGTTCACGCGTCCATTTCCGGCACGGTTAAAAAAATCGAGCCGCGGCTCCAGCCAAACAATACCGAAGGCCTGTGCATTATTATTGAGGCGGATGAAGGGGCCGATCAGAACGAGACGGAATTGATGGTTCCCCTCGATCCGTTTTCCTGCACGAAAGAAGAGGCCCTTCAGAGGATTCGGGACGCGGGCATTACCGGCATGGGCGGCGCGGGATTCCCCGCTCATGTCAAACTCAACCCCCCGCCGGGTAAAACCGTCGATCTTGTCATCGCCGACGGCGCGGAATGTGAGCCGTACCTTACCACCGACGAGGCGGTTATCGCGGAAAAACCCCGTCTCCTTGTTACCGGCCTTGCCGCGGTGATGAGGATAACCGGGGTCGCCCGCGCCGTTATCGGCATGGAAGACAACAAGGCCTCCCTCGTTCCGGTGATTGAGCGGGAAATCAGGCTCAATGAATACATAAGCGCCAATTCCCTTGACGTAAGCGTGGGGCTTTGCAAGACGCTGTATCCCCAGGGCGGTGAAAAAATGCTGATAAAGGCCCTGGCAAACCGTGAGGTTCCTTCCGGCGGCCTTCCGATGGACTGCGGCTGTATCGTACAGAATGTCGGAACCCTTGTCGCCATCGCCGAAGCCTTCGTTCTGGGGAAACCCCTCATCGACCGCGACCTGACCGTTTCCGGCGGGGCCTGTAAAACCCCGAAAAATATCCGCGCCCCGATCGGAACCCTTATCGGCGAACTGCCGGAAACGTTTATGAAGATCGACTACGACCGTCTGCGGAAAATTGTTTTCGGCGGGCCGATGATGGGAAACGCCGTCCCCGCCGCCGCCGTGCCGGTTCAGAAAAACACATCCGGCATACTTTTCCTGACTTCCGGGGAAACCAAGACCTGCGGGGAAGGAACCTGCATACGCTGCGGCCGCTGCATACGGAACTGTCCGTGCCGCCTTTCCCCGGTGATCATGAATGTCTCCCTTGAGTCCGGCGACATGGACGAAGCGGTGCGGGCGGGGCTTATGGACTGCGTTGAATGCGGAAGCTGTTCATACGTCTGTCCGGCCGGAATAAAGCTTGTCCAGCGTTTCCGCGTGGGCAAGCAGCGTCTCAGGGCGATGAAGTCCGTCGCCCAGCAGGCCGTCAAGGCCCAGGCAAGTTCCGGTTCAAATGCCGCCGCGGGCGCCGTGGAAAAGGCCGCTTCCGCCGCCGCCGTGTCCGGCGCGACAACGGCGGCCGCCTCCGATCCGGCGGCAAGGGCCGCGGCGCAGAGCCAGGGGAAGGTGTAACATGTCCGGCATGTTTTTGGGCTCAAGCCCCCATATAGGAACCCCGGCGACTACCGCGAAGATCATGGGCCATGTGCTTATGGCCCTCGCCCCCGCCGCGGTATTCGGCGTCGTGCTGTACGGCCCGCCGGCCCTGGCGGTGATCCTTGTAACCACGGCCGCTTCGGCGGCGGGCGAGGCCCTTTTCAGGCTGATTATCCGCCAGGAAAACCGTAACGGGGATCTTTCCGCCGTCGTAACGGGCCTCCTCCTCGCGCTGACCCTGCCTCCGGGAACGCCGCTGTGGATGGCGGCCCTGGGCGGAATTTTCGCGGCGGTTGTCGCCAAGGAATTTTTCGGCGGCATCGGCGCCAACGTGTTTAACCCGGCCCTTTCCGGCCGGGCCTTTTTGCTGATGAGTTTTCCGGCGGCGATTACCGCGTGGGCCGTTCCTGGCCGGGCCTGGGGCGCGGCGGAAGCCGCCGTGGATATGGCGGCCGGCGCGGTTTCCGGAGCAGGCATCGACGCGTTTTCGGGCGCCACCCCGCTTGCCATTATCAAGGCCGGCGGCGGGGTTTCCGGCGCGGCGGCGAATCTTTTTGCCGCCGGGCTTTCTTCCGGCGAAACCTATTGGGAGATGATCAAAACCCTTTTTGTCGGAAACCATAGCGGAACGATAGGCGAATCCTCGATATTGCTGATACTGGCCGGGTTTTTTTATCTGCTTGTAACAAGGGTGATCGACTGGCGCGCTCCGCTTGCCATGACGGCGTCGGCTTTCGCGCTGTCGTTTGCCCTCGGCCTGGATCCGCTTTTCGGGATCCTTTCGGGCGGTCTCTGTTTCGGCGCCGTTTTTATGGCGACCGATTATACCACGGCTCCGCTTACCACGAACGGGAAATTTATCTTCGGCGCCGGCGCGGGAATTATCACCGTGCTGATACGAAAATGGGGCGGGTATCCCGAAGGGGTTACCTACGGGATCCTTATCATGAACGCCCTGACGCCGTTCCTTAACCGGCTTATCCAGAAAAAGTACGGCTTTGTAAAACCGCTGAAGCCCGCGAAAAAATCGGCCGCCGATACGGCTTCGTCCGCGAAGGGGGCCGCCGTATGAAACTCTGGGATATTCTTAAACTCGGTTTGGCGCTGATGGCCTACGCGGCGGCGGCCTGCGTCGGCCTCGCGTTTGTATACGCCGGTACCGCGAAAACGATAGAACAGCGGAACAGGGCCGATCAGGAAGCGGCCCTCAAAGAGATCTTTCCCGGCGCCGACGGCTTTGAAGAGATCACCGGAACGATCGAAAGTTCCGATCCCGCCGTCGGCTTTGAAAACGAATGGGCCGTCAGGCGGAACGGCGTTCTTGTCGGCGCGGCCCTGCAGGCCGTGGGGGGAAGCTACGGCGGCCCAATCAAAATCCTCGTAGGGGTAAACGCCGGCGGAGAGATCGGCCGGATCAAAATAATGGAACATTCCGACACTCCCGGCCTTGGGGCAAACGCCGCCGATCCTTCCTACTATGTAAACGAAGAACGGAAGTTGAGCTTCGCCGATCAGTTTGACGGAAAACCGGTAAGCGATCCGTTTGAGCCGAAAGACGACGTTATCGCCATCAGCGCCGCCACGATAACAAGCCGGGCTGTCGCGGTCGCGGTAAAGGCGGCGGGAACCGCGGCGGAAACCTGGCTTGCCGAACAGGGAGCGGAACAATGAACGTGGCAAAAATATTCCTTAACGGGCTGGTAAAGGAAAATCCCCTTTTGATACTGATGATCGGCCTCTGCTCGTCGCTGGCCGTAACCACAAAGGTAGCCAACGGAATCGGCATGGGTCTTTCAATGACGTTTGTACTGCTCATGTCGGAAGTCGTGATAAGCCTGTTCCGCAGGCTTATCCCCAACTCGATCCGCATACCGGTATTCATTATTGTAATCGCCGCGTTTACCACGGTGATCGACTATGTGCTCAAAGCGTATTTCCCCGATCTTTCCAAGGCCATGGGGGTTTTTATTCCGCTGATTGTCGTGAACTGTATCATCATGGGGAGGGTCGAGTCGTTCGCCTCAAAGCAGCCTCTGGGCTATGTGATTCCCGACGCTCTTGGTATGGGCCTTGGCTATACCTGGGTGCTTACCGGCATTTCGCTGGTCAGGGAACTACTGGGAAGCGGCGCGCTGTTCTTTCTTCCGGATATAAAGCTGCCGTTCAAGATCCTGTTCTTTACCCTGCCGCCGGGCGGATTTTTTGTGTTTGCCCTTTTTATCGCGATGAATCTGGCGATAAAAAGCGCTTCCGCGCGTTCCGGTAAACAGCCCGCGGTTTCGGCGGAAGGCTGCGCCGCCTGTCCCGCCGGCGAAAGCTGCGCGGCAGGCGGGCCGGGCGCGGGCGGCGCGGGGCCGGCGGGTAGCGCGGGGCCGGCGGGCGGCACAGGCCGGGTAAACGGCCCGGCGGCCGAAGGAGCCAATCCATGAGCGCCCTGGGGCTTTTTAAAATTTTTATTTCGGCGTTCCTTATAGACAACGTGGTACTTATGCGTTTTCTTGCCCTGTGTCCTTTTATCGGGATGAGTACCGACGAGGACAAATCCATCGGGATGGGGCTTGCCGTTACGTTTGTTACGGTTTTGGCGACCGCGGTTACCTGGCCCATTTATCACTTTATCCTGTCCGGAGAAACCGGCGTTTTCAAAGACCTCGGCGGCCTTGAGTTTTTGCAGATCCTCGTGTTCATCCTGGTTATTGCCGCCCTGGTTCAGCTTGTGGAATTTTACCTTAAAAAAATGATCCCGACGCTGTACGGCGCGATGGGAATATACCTGGCCCTTATCACGACGAACTGCGCGATCCTTGCCGTAACCTTCGACGTATGGCTCAAAAAGTATAACTACGTTGAATCGCTGGTGTATGCCGCGGGCGTCGCGCTGGGCTTTCTTGTTTCGCTGCTGCTTCTTGCCGGCATACGCCGCCGCATAAAGACAAGCCCGGTACCCTCCTTCCTCAAGGGAACGCCGATACTTTTTGTAACCGCCGCCCTTTTGTCGATGGCCTTTATGGGCTTTAGCGGACTGGTTAAATAGGGGGAATAATGAACAAAACCCCGGCCGTATACGGAGATTTGTCATGACGATTGTTCTTGTAACCGCGGGATTCGCCGCGGCCCTGGCCCTTGTCCTGGGGCTGGCCCTGGGCTTCTTCAGGGAATTTTTCAAGGTTCCCGAAGATCCCCTCAAGGGCCGGATCCGCGACGCCCTTCCCGGAGCGAACTGCGGGGGCTGCGGCTTCCCCGGCTGTGACGGCTACGCCGCCGTCGTCGCCGAAGGAGGCGACATAACCCGCTGTACCGCGGGTGGCAAGGCCGTCGCCGACGCGCTTGCCGCCATTATGGGGGTAAGCGCCGCCGAGGTGGTTCCGATGGTATCGGTACGCTGCTGCCTGGGCGGAGAAGGGGTCGGCGTTCCCAGGGGAATTTACACGGGCCTTGAAACCTGCCGCGGGGCCAAGCTTACCGGCGGGACCAAGCTTTGCGGCTGGGGCTGTATCGGTTTTGGCGACTGTGTGCGGGTCTGCCATTTCGGCGCCCTTTTGATGGGAAAGGACGGCCTTCCCCATGTGGAAAGAACCAAATGTACCGGCTGCAAGGTCTGTGTCGCCGAATGTCCCCAAGGGATCCTCCGGGTCGTTCCCCGCGACAAGCAGGTAACCCTTGCCCTCTGCTCCAACCGCAACCCCATCCGGGCCGCGATACGCAAAACCTGCCGGGTCGGCTGTATCAAATGCGGTATCTGCGTTAAAAACTGTCCGGAACAGTGTATCGTGCTGGAAGACGGCATACCGGTTGTGGACTACGAAAAATGTACCGCCTGCGGAACCTGCGAACAGAAATGTCCCACGAAGATCATGAAGGTTCTCGGTAAGACCCCCGCGGTTGTATAAAGCCGGCAAAAACATCCCGTTTTTAGACAATAAAAATTTGCTTTTTTCCCCATCATTTGTATATTTATAGTAAGCGGTTTCTTGCATATAGTTGAAATATCCGCATTTAGAAGAAAGTATTGTCGATTTAAGGAGAACACTTGAGCTCTAAATTGTTGTTATACAGCGTCATTCTTTTTTTGACGGCCCGGTCGTTTTCCGGTGCGCCGCTTGAGGAAGAAGTGGAAGAAATTCCGGTACAGGAAAATATCCCTCCCCGGATGGATCCGGCGCTGTACCATACGGCGGCGATGGAAGTGGCAAAAGCCCCGGATCCGATTCTGGCGGCCTACAGGAACGGCGAAAAGGAACAGGTACTGGCCTTTTTCGCCGCCCTTTGCGGCTCACCTGAACTTGCCGCCCTTATCCTCAGCTATGCCTCTGAATATGACATTGGGCCCGCCCTTGCCTTTGCCCTGTGCTGGGAAGAAAGCCGGTACCGCAAATACGCCGTTAACCGGAATACCAACGGCAGTGTCGACAGGGGACTCTTTCAGCTTAACAACCAATCTTTTCCGGAACTTTCCATTGAAGATTTTTTTAATCCGAAAGTCAACGTCCAATACGCCATGTCTCATCTTAGATGGTGTCTGGATAAGGGCGGCTCGGAACTTTCCGGCCTCGCGATGTACAATGTCGGAAGAGGACGGGTAAACGGAGGCGGCGCCCCCAAAGTAACCCTCGATTACATTTCACGTATAATAGGCTACCGCAAGGGTATTGAAGCCCTGTTCAACGCGGAAATTACGGGGCAGGCGGATCTTCTTGTCCGCTACTAATACAGCGTCTGTAAACGGTCATGGGCGCATGGACCCGCGGCATAAAATGTCCACCGGCAGACAGCTTTGGTTCCGGCTTAAGTCTTTGTTTGCTTCCCGGACGGACTTATCCGGCCGCTGCACAGACCTTACCCAGAACGACACTTACGCTCCCTTTTCTTCATCCTGCATCTTCAGAAAATAGTTGATTGAATTAAGGATGTACCCCTGATACTTGGGTTCAAGGATGTCGTAGAGGGCTACCAGCTTGGTGTACTTCGTGTCTTTGTCCTCGGTAAACATGGGACCCTCGCCGGTTTTCAGCCACTTGTCGTTTGCGTTAAAAGAATCGCAGATAAGCTTGACGGTACGGTCGTTGACGATACGTTTTTCAGTCTCGATACAGGCAAGCTGCCCCGCCGAGATGGTAATAATGCTGGAAAAAGCATTTTGGGTAAGTTTGAGTTCCTTTCTAAGCTTTTTGATTCGCCGGTTAATTGTTTCTTCCATACTTAATATAATAACAAACAATAGTTGACTATTCAAGTAATAAAAACGAAAAAACACCAGCGCCCCAGGGCATCGGCGTTTACTTTCATGTTCCGGGGAATTACCAAGTTTTGGAAGAAATTATGACCGCGCGGTAGACCGCTATCGCGGTCAATAAGAAAGCAGAAGGCAAATAAGTTCCGGTATAAAGCTTCTTTTCCCCCTTCCTTCTTCGCCTTATTCGACTTTGCGGTGAATTTTTTCTTCAAAATATGACGATTCCACAGGAATTTTGGTACTGAAAAAAGTAAATGCCGGCGCCCTGGGCTGCCCAGGTTTTCGGGCATGAATTAAGCCAAAGTGGAGAATCGAACTCCAGACCTACACATTACGAGTGTGTCGCTCTGCCAACTGAGCTACTTTGGCGCTACTGGCCCATAATATTGATAAAAAAATGAAAATTCAAGCGGGGGTCTTGACATGTTTACCGGCGGGATATAATATATATACTTAGATCTATGTCTACAAAATTTTAACCCAAAGGAAGGAAAATATGGGATCCATTGACCTACCCAAAAGTCCTAATGTATTTCACCCCGAAAAACCGAGCGCGGTCGGATCGAGAAATTCGCTGGCACAGGAGTATCGAGATCAGCAGGCTGAGGTAAATCAGCTCCTGGAAGAAGAAACCAACAAGATAATCCACCATATTGCTTCAAAGCTGCCCAAAGATGTACTTGAGCGCCTTGATATTATGGGGGGTCTTAAAGAAAAGCTCTACAATTACATGAACCAAAACTATCAGAACATGTTCAACCGTTACATGGTAACGACTGAAGATGAGATGGTTAAAAAAGTCCGGAATTTTGTAGACAAAGAGGAAACCAAGGTTCTGGCCAGGTATACCCCCAAAGAAATCGCCAACCTGCTTGACGAAGTCGGCGGCGCGGACAAGTTCAATACCGGCGAAATTGAAAAATCGATGATTAACATGTATGGCCACCTTCAGGGGCATATACAGCGGGGCGTCAACGACCTTGAAAACCTTACCAACAGCATTTTGCGGCAAAAAACCGATACCGGCGCGTTTATCCGGGGTGAAAACGCCTATTCCATTGTAAAGTGCGCCTTCAAAGACAACCTGTATAAGTCCAAGACCGTAACGGACGTCAAACTTTCAGTCAATATCCTTGACGCGGAACTTATCAGCCCCATTTACCATTACCAGGTTACGGTTGAATATCTTATCAAAGAGCTGCTTTCAAAGCATATCATCGAAAATATCGACAAGGAAATCGAAAAACTCAAGGATCAGCGGATCGATCAGGGCCTTGAAGAGCTTACCGACAGCGAGATCATCTTTACCAAGATGACTAAAATTGAAAAATTCACCGATGATAATTCCGAGGATTCAAAGTCCAAACGCTACGACCTTATTTCCAAGACCGTCATGGATCGCCTGGTCGGGCTTCGGGCGGAAATCGATCCTTCCGAGTATGATCAGCTCAATATCCGTGAAAATCTCAAAAAAATCATCGATATTGAAAATATCCGAACCAGGGGCTTCAATACCGCGGTTAATTCCATTACCTCGATTCTTGATACCTCGAAGATGGGGTATCAGTACATTGAAAACTTCAAAAACGCCCGTGAGCTTATAATCCGGGAATACGAAGATACCGACGCCGCCCAGCTTCCCGACGAACGTTACGCGGTGAAGATGCGTTACTACGATCCGGCCCAGCTTATTGAGGAACGGAAGGCTTACGATGTGCAGATGAAGAGTTTCGAGAACGAGGTTGCCCATTTGTGGGACGTTCTTGAAGTTATCTATGAAGGCGGCAAGCCGGCGTTTAAGGTAACGGATTTCAAAGATCTTGCCAAAAAGCAGAGAAACCGGATCCGCAAAGATATCAAAGCCAAAACCGGCGAACCGATGTACGAGGATATCGCCAAAGTATGGGACGAGATTGCCTTTATCAAGACCGGCGAGACGGAAGTTGAACGGATGAACCGTACCTATATCTATGAAAAGAACAAAGTACACCAGAAGATCATCCTGATGCGGGATAAAATGAAAGCCATGTATGACTACCGGTATCCTGTTGAAAGACGGGTTATGGAAGACAGGCTTGCGGTGCTGGAAAGGGAATTTAACAAATTTGACTACATGATCAATCCCTACCATATCCAGCCCGGGCTTCTGCTTGATGTGGATATTACTTCCCTAAAACGGAAAAAAGTAACCCTTAACGGCATGGCCAATGTGCTGAATGAATTCCTCCACGGCGTTTCCAAAGGTTTCCAGGACGCGGCTTTCGCGTCGTTCAGCCGCCGCAGGAGTACCGTCAGGGAAGATATAGCCCAGTCCTTCGCCGCCGACGCCAATGCGGAAAACGCTCCCGCTTCCAATACGGCGGCGCCGGCCCAGGCCTATCTGGACATGCTTAATACGGAAGAACCGGCCAGCAGTACCGCCCTTGTACCCGCGAAGAGCGGGCGCGGCAGGGGTAGGGTTGCCGACGCCAAGCCCAAAAAGAGCGGGCGCGGCAGGGGCAGAAGCGGCAGCCGGGGCAGAAGCGGAATCCGCCAGATATAACGCAAATCATGGAAATTAAAAAAGGGCTGTCCGCAAGGGGCGGCCCTTTTTTTGTCCGTAATTCCAATGTAACAATTTCATGACCGCGTCTGCCATGCGCCGGGTTCAGAAGTTCCTTGCCTTATCGAACAGGGATTTGCCGATATGGCAGTAACCGCCCGGATTTTTGTCAAGATATTTCTGGTGGCAGGTTTCGGCGGCATAGTAATTTTCCAGAGGCTTTAGCTCTATGGCCGCGGGTTCACCGATTTTTGCCTCAAGGCGCTTGATTGATTCGGTGATAATGCCGAGGTCGGCCTCGTCGGTGTAATAAATGCCCGTACGGTACTGTACCCCCACATCGGCGCCCTGTCTGTTGATCGAGACAGGATCTATCGCATCGTAGTACAGGTCCAGCAAAAACGGCAGGCCGATCACGGAGGGATCGTATTCAATCAGTACGGTTTCGGCATGGCCGGATCCGCGGCATACGTCTTCGTACGAAGGATTTTCCGTACGGCCGTTTGCGTATCCTGCCTCGGTACGGTGTACCCCTTTGATAAGCGAAAAATATTTCTCGGCGCCCCAGAAACATCCGGCCGCAATATAAATTTGTTTCATGTAATCTTCCTGTTACCGCATATACTTTTGTACGGGGACATGCCCGCCGGTTCGCGTACGCTTACCGGGCGGGTCCTAGATAAACCTGAAGTTTTTCAATCACGTTGTTAAAGTCCAGAGGTTTGCCGATATGATCGTTCATCCCCGAGGCAAGGCAGCGTTCTATATCCTGGCGGAACACGTTGGCGGTCATCGCGACAATGGGTACGGCCTTGACGGCTTTTTCGGTCTCGAAGACGCGGATATGGCGGGTGGCTTCATAACCGTCCATTTCGGGCATATGTACATCCATAAAGATCATGCTGTATTTTTCAGGGTTTTTTGTGTAAAGCTCAAAGGCGGCAAGGCCGTTTTCGGCGCAGTCTACGGCAATGCCGGTCGGTTCCAGTAACGCAAGGACAATTTCCCGGTTTATGTCCACATCTTCCGCCAACAGTATGGTATGCCCCCTGAAATAGCCGGACGCCCCAGGAGGGACATCTTCCGCTTTTGGAACCGCCCCCAGACAGTCGTTGATCAAATCCATAATGGCCGACGCGAAAAGCGGTTTGGGGAGAAATTTCGTCACGCCGGCTTCTTTCGCGTCCTTTTCCACTCCCGTCCATTCCGCGGCGGACATCATGACAACAACCGAAGGATGTTCTTTACTTTTAGAAGAATGCAATTCACTCAGCCGGCGGCTTAGCTCTATGCCGTCCATGCCGGGCATTTTCCAGTCTATAAAATAAATATCGTAGAGGCCGCTTTCTTCTACCATGGCAAGGGCGGTTTTTCCGTCGGGGGACGTATCGCAAAAAAGATCATACCGGCGCATAATTTCCCGGAAAAATTCAAGGATGTCCAAATCATCGTCCACAGCCAGTATACGGAGGTTTTGCCGCTGTATTCCGGACAGGAGGCTTGTTTTGTCTTCGCTTCCCCGTTTAAGTTCCGTGGTAAAGGAAAAGTCCGAACCTTTGCCGGGGCTGGAACGGACACTGAAGGAACCGTTCATCGTTTCCACAATACGTTTTGACAGGGCAAGTCCCAGGCCCGTGCCGCCAAAACGCCGGGAAATGCTTGAGTCCGCCTGCTGGAAAGAGGTAAAGAGCTTTGCCTGCTGTTCTTCGCTTATGCCGATACCCGTATCGCTAACGCTGATTTCGACGGTTATGGTTTCTTCCCGCTCTTCGAGAAGTTTGACCTCGAGTTTAACGCTTCCCCTGTCCGGGGTAAATTTAACCGCGTTGGAAAGCAGATTAGTAATAACCTGGGAAAGCCGCTGTTCATCGCCGATCACATTGCAGGGCATCGCCGGGTCGAGTTTGACGGTAAAGGTCTGGCGTTTTTCCTCGATCCGGGAGGTCATAACGTTGTCGATCTTCCGGAGCATTTTTTCAAAATCAAATTCCTGGACAGAAAGTTCCAGCTTGTTCGCCTCAATTTTCGACATGTCCAGTACATCGTTGATAACCCCCAAAAGATGGGTGGAGGCGCTTTCGATCTTTCCCAGGCAGTAATTTTTCCGCTCAATGTCGTTTGACGCCTTTGCCAGGCTCGTCATGCCGATAATCGCGTTCATCGGTGTACGCATCTCGTGGCTCATGTTGGCAAGGAAATTGCTCTTTGCCGTACTTGCCGCTTCCGCGTCAATGCGCGCCCGGGTAAGCAAGGTGATGTCCTGAACAATCATGATCACCGATTTTTCGTCCAGGATACGCTGGAGGCTTACCGTATAGTTGCGGGGAGTTCCGTCGGGGCCGGGAAACGAAAGCTCGTCATAAAAAACCCCAAGGCCTTCCCGTGGATCAAAGAGAGCGTGCCAGTCCGGCTGTTCAAGAAGGGTAGAAAGCAGCCGGCGATCGGCGCTGTCAAAATTGTGGCGCTTTAGAATCTCCGCCATTTCGCCGTTGATGTAAAGCGGGGCGGCCTCGGCGTTGAACAGGGCAAGGGCCGCGGGCATGACGTTAAAGTGAGAGCAGAAAACGTCCATCATCGCGTTGATTCCGTCGATGATAAGGTGATAGTCCCCCTCGTGGTTCGCCGGGTCGGCGCGCTCGTTAAGAAAGCCTTCTCTGGCCGACTTGGTAAGCCGCCCGATGTCCCCGATAACCCGGCTGATGGTCTTGGAAACCGAAAGGTAGGATTCTCCCAGCCTGCCTATCTCATCGTTCCGATCGGTTATTCCCCGCGGCAGTTCGTTCCCGAAAATTCCCGCGGCCAGCCCATTGGCGTTTTCGGTAATCGCCGAAAGGGGCTTGCTCAACATACGCTTCATTGTTTCGGCGAACACGGCGGTAAAAAAGAAAAGGAAGGCGGCGGTAACAAGGACACATATAACGATCATGTTCCGCAGCGGGGCGATAAAGTTTGATCGGGGCGCCTGGATCCCCAGGGACCAGCGGGTTCCCCGGATTGGCGCATAGCCGAGAAAAATCCGGCCAAGGGAGCTGTCGAGAACCGCCGATCCTGTCTGCCCCTCGATCATAAGGGCAAGCTCTCCGGTAATTTTGCGGTTTACCCCAAGGCTGTCCGTGATGTGTTCCCGGCTGAATACCCTGCCCAGATCCCAATGGGCGATTATTTTTCCTTCCGTATTGATGATAAAAGCCCCGCTGCCCGCTCCGACATTGATATTGGCAAGCACGTCGGAAAGTATGTCGTAACGGTAGCTCCCCACCAGACAGGCAAAGTTTTCGCCGGATTGGTCCGGTATCGGGAGCCCCATAATAATTTCAAGGCCCTGCGACCCTGTCGACGTGTCTTCTATTGCCAGGTTTTTTGTATCCGACAATACCGAGATGATACTGTGCCCCGAAATGCTTTGGGGGCTGCCCTCGGATCCCGTGAGCAGTTCACCGGACGGTTTATACAGGCCCAGCCAGACAAACTCAATCCCCGAAATAATCGTATCAAGCTCGGCCTGCCGCTGCGGCCCGTCCGAATCCGGATCGGAAAGTATGCTGCCGCGAATCAGAAAAAAACGATCCGCCAGGGTATGGAGGTTACCCTCTACGTCTCTGGCGGCGGTTTTCGCGGTTATTTGGAGGATCCGAAGCAGTATCCTGTCTGTCAGGACATTCATAAAAAGGCTCATCAAAGTTGTCAGAACAACGCTGAAAATGAGTACCGCCAGCACGGTAGAGATCGTAATGGGGCCGGCGATACTTTTTGTTTTGTTCATTCGCCCTGTCCAAACAATTCGGGAGGAACCGTAACAAAGACAACCTTTCTGGAACCGTGTTTGCTTTGCTCAACAGCGGCTTTTGCCAGGAGTTTGAAAATTTCGTGGGATCTGGTGGCTCCGCTTACCGCGTCGATGAAATCGGGATCCTGCCGGTCAAGCAGCGAGGAAGAAAAAATCCTGGTATACTCGGTCGGATAGGTTCCCGTCTGTTCATTCATTTTTTGCATGTAGATCGGATCCCAGGATTTTAACAGTCCGCTTGCGTTTTTGCCGTTGTACTCGACAGAGACGATCCTGCCGCCGCTGACATAAATCGAGATAAACTCTTTCCAGCCGGCCGGGTCAAACTCGCTTGTTTCGGCGGTATAATAACCGTCCGCAAGTGTCCCGACCGTCCGGTTTTCGGCGCAGCCGGACAGCAGCGCCGAAACGGCAAAAATTCCCGCGAGGGCGAGAGGAGGAAAGCGGCAAACCGGACTTTGAAAGCGGCCAGTGTTTGAAAAGGCAGATGTGTTTTGGCGCCGGCCCGGCGCGCCGGGCATAAAAATCATAATCGTCCCTGTTCCTTGCGGTAAATTCCGGTCGATCCTGTCTAAACCTTCTTTCTTCGTGACGCCACAAAGCGGGAAAAATCGTTGATGTTTTTTACCACGATTTTGTCCGAAAACAGTTCCATCCGCCTTTGTGTGACAAAATGGTTGATAATATCCCGGACCTGGACAACGCTCATACCGGCCCAGTGCGCCACATCGTCAACAGATGTCTTGAATTCCCGGCGCTCGGTCGTTCTATCAAGGCCGGGATTGGATTCGTCCAGCATAAGGAAGCAGTCGGCGACTTTCGCCTGGTCGTCGTCCAGGGTAAGGATCATAAAGCGGCGCTTGGAATCGTAGATCCGCTTGGTAAACATTTTAAGAAGCTTGAGGGCAATCTGGGGATTCCCCAGCATCAGCACTTCAAAATTCTGACGGTTAAATTCAAGAACCTTTACCGCGTCCAGGGCGATCGCCGTGGCCGAACGGGGAGAATTTTCCAGAATCGCCATTTCCCCGAACATTTCCGAAGGCTGAAGTATATCCAGGGTCTTTTCGATATCACCCATAATCTTGACCAGTTCTACCCTGCCGGCCTGGATAAGGTAAAACGTATCGCCCGGCTCAAACTCGGAGAAAATCATCTCTCCGGCCTGAAAGGTTCTGGCAAAACGGCCAAAGGCCGCCAGGTCCATGGCCATGTTACTCTCCCGTCAGGGCTTTAAGCGCCCGCTTTGCTTTAATATGTACCGCCGCGTCCTCGTCGGCGTTCATCGTAAGGATCTTTTTGTAGAAGGTAACGGCCTGATCCTTTCTGCCGAGCTTTTCGTAGGACTGGCCCATGAAGAAAAGACTGCTTCCAAGGTCCGGATGCCGCGGATATTTGGTGATCATACCGGTAAAATATTTGATACAGTCGTCGAACTTGCCGAGCAGGTAAAGGCAGCGTCCCAGTTCATAGGAACTTTTGGCGACATATTCCTGATCTTCGTTGGCGTCGACAATTTTTTTGAATGTAAGGTAGGCCTGCTGGTACTTTTCCTGGGAGATCATGCTTACCGCGTCGTAATAGGCTTTTGCCGCTCCCCCAAGGTCCGCCTCGTGTCCGCCACCGGAAGACAGCGAAGAAGCATCGGGAAGGGAGGACGGGGTTACCGCCGCCTGAGAACGTGAAACCGCCTGGGGCATGACTCCGCCGGACGCTTCGGCAATTTCCAGGTTCTTTGCCGCCTGGGCGGCGTTACGGCCCGACGGGTAATAGGTAAGGTAGCGGGAAAAAACGTACTTGGCCTGAAAAAAGCGCTTGTTTTTCAGATAATACTCGCCGATGCTGAAAAGCCCCGTTTCGGGATGTACCTCTTCGGTCTTTTCAACGATGTTTGAAACTTGCCGGTGTATGCGGCGGAGCTGGTTGGAAAACACTTTTAACATCTTCATGATGATGCGGGTATTTGCCTGGGCCAGGGCTTCAAATTCGGGAACCGAAAAGGACATGACCGCGGCGTTCTGTATCGCGATGGCGTTTTCTTCGCGGGGATAGCGCCCCAGGGCCGATTTTACCCCGAAAAATTCGCCCGGCTGTACAAGGTCGTGAACATCGTCGCCTGTCTCAATATCCTGGTAAGTTAAATTGACCTTGCCGGACTGAAGTATGTAGATTGTCGAGGCCGCGTCTCCCTGAAAGTAGATAACCGAACCTGCGTTGAACTGGAAAGGCTTGGGCATGTCTCACTCCGGCTCAAAGGGAAGAAAGTCAAGCACTTTCCTGAATCCGATTTTTTCGCGGCAGCTTCTGTAAAGACCCGCCGGATCGCCCGTTACAAACATCGGCCGTTTTCCCACGGTAATCTGCGTATAACCACCGGGGATTTTTCCTCCCAATAAATCGAGAAAGCGGAGTTCGCCGTAAATTGGCTTTCCGGCAAGGACGAGGAGTTCTATATCTTCCATCGAAGCGGCAAGGAGGTTTTCATAGGGGTCGGTTTTTCTGCCCTTAAGAACCAGAACATCGGCAAGCTTTCCTTCGTCGAGAGTCCCCGTTTTTTTATCGAGCCAAAACGCTTTGGCGGCGTTGATGGTACACATCTTAAAGAAGCTTTTTGCCGGAAGATCCTCGCCGTACAGACGCTGATAGAGCCCGCGGTCATAACGCATTTCTTCCAGCAGATTCGCCGAACCGGTCGCCGACGAATCGGTACCGATGGTCACATTAACGCCGGCTTCGATCAGTTTGCGGATTTTGCAGGTTGCGTTAAACATAAACATATTGGAAAAACCGCACCAGGAAACACTGGCCCCGGCTTTCGCGACCTTTTTGATATCGGCGTCGCTAAAGGCGATACAATGTATCAACAAACAGTGATTGTCGAGGATATTGAGCTTTTCCAGACAGGCCACCCCGTTCATCGCTTCCTCGTCAAAACCTTCGGAAAGGTGGGTGATAAACGGCCAGCCGTTTTTTACCGCCCTGGCATGTTCAACCTCAAGACCGTCGCCCCATTTGAGGTCGTATGTCGACGCTTCATGGGCAAGACCGTATTCGAGAATCGCCCGTATGGGCAGTGTCGGCAGGATACTGGCGTTAAATTTCTGCGGAAAATGGTCGTTTACCGTCGTAACCCCGGAAAACAGGCATTTATAGCCGGAAAGGGCGTAGAGATCTTCCCGTGTAAGCCGGGAACGCTCTTTAAACGTATCCGATGCCTTGAGGTCGTTATCCCAGGGAAGCCAGGTAAGGTAATAGTTACCCGGCTTTGGACCTACCGGCGGACGGTAGTTCCCCTGAAGATGGTCGTGGGTATTGATAAGTCCGGGATAAACAAACGATTGTTCCTTAAGGTCTATTGACGGAGAAGATGACGGCGGGACAATTTTTTCCCCTAAAACCCCAAAGGATCCCCTGCCGGGTTCCCGGTCTCCGCTGACGATTATCCCGTTCTGTAAAGTAAATCCCGACACCTAAAGCCGTCCTTTTCGTATTTTTATATTCTATGATCCTGACCCGGAACAGTCAACGCCTCTACACATACTCTATAATTATCGGCTATACAGATGACTTTTTGTATGAAATCTGCAAAACTATGTAGGTGATAGACCTTCATACCCATTCAAGCGCGTCCGACGGGGATTTGCGGCCCGCGGACCTCGTAAAAACGGCCGCCGCCAGGGGGATCCGGGCAATCGCTTTGACGGATCACGATACGATTTCCGGCCTCGACGAGGCGGAAACGGCGGCCCGTGAAGCCGGAATAACCCTAATCCCCGGCGTAGAGCTGGAAATAAACGCCGAAGCGCCCGGTTTTTCGATACCCGGACTGGCCATAAACGGCGAATTCCACCTGTTGGGCCTGGGGATCCGCCGTCCCACAGGATCTTTTGTTGAAACACTGAGGTATTTGGGAGGAGCGAGGGACAGGCGGAACCGTGAAATCCTGGAAAAAATGAAAAACGCCGGTATCGAAGCGGATTACCGGGATATAGAAGCCTTTGCCGGGGGAAGGGCGGCAGGTTCAAATGGAAACGATCGGGCCGCGGACGGCATGAACAGGCCGGTTTTGGTCGGAAGGCCGCATTTCGGCGCTTTTCTGATCAAAAAGAAAATCGTAAAAAACCAGGAGCAGGCTTTTAAACGTTACCTGGGCAAGGGCAGGCCTTTTTATGTTCCCAAAAAAGGCCTCGCGTTCGCGGCCGCGACGGAAATGATCCATGAATCGGGGGGAATCGCCGTACTTGCCCATCCGATGTCCCTGTATGTGGCCTGGGGTAAACTTCCGGCCCTTCTGGGGCGGCTCAGGGAACTGGGTCTTGACGGCATTGAAGCCTGGCACCCCACCGCAAAACCCGGAGTCTGCAAGCGTCTTGACGAGCTTGGCCGTTCGTTTCATTTGTACGTTACCGCGGGAAGCGATTTTCACGGTTCGGCCCGCCCGGAACGCAGGCTGGGGTATACCGCCGGGGATCGTGCCATTGAGGATGTTTTTCTCACGGATATTCCCCCGCTGGTCCGCCTTTAAAACGTATCTCCGGGCGGCAAGACCGAGTTCTACCAAAACATCATCAAATGTTAAGCTCTCGTTTCTCATTCTTCCTACCTCCATAAATACTTCCGCATTAGCGTTTAGGCGCGAATACCGCGGCGTTATGCAAGTTTTTCCAAAAGCTCCGTTAAAAGCGGTACAAGCTGTTTTTTCCGGGAAACAATTCCTTTAAGGATAAAGATTTCCTGTTCCCGGCGGGGAAAGTTAAGGCCCGCGGTAAAGCTTTTTTCTCCGCTTACAAAAAGAAGGGAATCAAGGGCCGTAACGTCGGTGACCAAAAGGGCGGAAAAATAAAACTTCGCGTTTCGCAGCGTTTCCAGGGCGGAAAGTATTTCGTCTTTCCGTGTGACAAAGTCTTCCGGGTCGTTGGTCTCTATCTGGCTTACCGAAAAAGAAACACCGTTTTCGCTGTACTCTTTCATGTCCAGCGTGATAAACTCTTTCGCCGGCCGGTCATGCGCCCGGTTGGCGGCGTTTTGCAGCTCTTTACCCAGTCCGGCGGTGTCAAGCCCGGTCAATTCGGCGAGGTATTCCGCCGTTTCCCTGTCGGTGTCCGTCGTGGTCGCCGATTTGAGCGAAAGGGTATCGGCTAAAATGCCGCAGAGCAGAATTGAGGCAATCTCTTTTTTTATCGGGAGACGCTGTTCCCGGTACAGGCCGGCGATGATCGTACTGGTGGCGCCGACCGGCTTGTTGATAAACGTGATCGGATAGCGGGTGGAAAGGCTGCCCAGCCGGTGATGATCGATCACTTCAAGGATACGGTGGTTTTCTATGCCTTCCACCGCCTGGCTCATCTCGTTGTGATCGACCAGGATAACCCCGATATTCGGATCGTGGGAAAGGTCGCCTTCAAAAAGAACGCCGGTAACCCGGCCTTCGCCGTCCCCAATGGGGAGACAGCGGGAAGGCGCCTGGGAAAGCGGCTGCCGGAGGCTCCTGATTGGATCGGAAAGCCGGGCCAGCGGAACCGTGTCGTCTCCCATCGCCCCTACCGGAACCGAGTACATGATCAGCATCGCCGTTGAAGAGGTATCGTAGGGGCTGGACATCACGGACACGTTGTTTTTTTCCGCAAGGGACCTAAGCTCCTCTCCCGAAACATGGCCGTTGGAAAGTATCAGCGCCCGGACTTTTCGTTCGACGCAGTATTTTTGAAGGTCAAGCCGGTCTCCCATAATAACAACGGCGTTTTCAACATCGTTGTCTTCCAGATGGGCCATAAAATACTTGTTATACGAAGCGGCGATAATAATCGACGAACGGCGGACCTCGCCGGAATTGTACAGGGTTATCGGCTGGGCCCTGAGGACTTCCGCGACAAGGTCAATGGAAAGGGGGAAAACGGCTTTTTGGTGCGGGTTGACATGGGTAATGATATAACGTGAAAATCCGCGGTAATGGAGCATGCTTTTGTAAATCCCCAGGGAATCGACGATGGGAAGCGCCCGGATGTTTTCCCGTTCCATCCGTTCGATCGCGTTCCACAGGGGAACCTGTTCGTGTACCGCCGGCGTTTCCGTTACATAATGGGCGGCTTTGGGAATAAGATCCGGCAGGTATTCCGGTTCGGGCGCCTTAAAACGCTCAAACACATATTCCGTTTGGGGGTTCATGTTCCCCGCCCTGGCCGCCCGGCAGTTCGCGCCCAGGGCCTGTTTAAACGCCGCGTAGGCCGCCGCCGACACAACCGAGTCGGTATCGGGATTGCGGTGGCCTATCACATAAACTGTCTGTTCCATATCCGGTAAGTATACTATACAAACGCAATCCGAAACCAGACTTTTTGGGCGTGGGTCACACGTTCGAATCGTGTGCGGCTCAGTTCTAACTCATTGTACCGTTTTGGCAAAACCGATATGAACAACTTGTGGGAAACCACAACCGCTTTTTTATATTTAAGGTAGTCGCTGGAATAAAAGACATCCGCATACTATTCTGGTTTTTACTATTCTGTTTATTCTGAAATAACAGGGAATTGTCCAATCCTCCTGGTCAAAGAAAGGGTCAGATTTTAGGGCTTTATTTTTTCCCGGGCGGGAGTTATACTTATAGCAGGGGGCAAATAACATGGACGAATACTTTACCGATATTCAAAAGGAAAATTTACAGTATTTTCAAGAAAATTTGGCCAATTTTTTGAAAAATCCGATTTACAATCATAAATTTGCCATCATCGCCGGTAAAAATATAGCCGGAATATTTGACACTTTCAGCAACGCCATCGAGAACGCCGCCACCCGTTTCCCCCAGGGAGAATATGTCATCCAGCAGATTATAGGTGATAATGAAGTTATCAATTTTCTCTATCCCGCTATGGCTTAGACGGCAGTATGAGTACAATTAATCATCTTAATATCGGGTTTAATATTAATCCTCCTTTGCCCGATGGATCGAAAATCCTGACAAAAGTTGATTCCAGCCTGTTGCGCCTAATGGGTATGAATATACCTGTTGAAATTTCAACTGCTACCGTATTTCAAAAACCTCAATTGACATAACCTTGGCAAAACATCTCGGGCTTGTATCAACAGGACAATCAACAAGCGGGACTGCTGCCGGTCCGCAATCCATGCCTACTTTCGTTATTGATTTAAGTTTTCGCGGAGTACTGTCTCCGTTTCAAAATTTGCAGATCGGATCATGTAAATTGGGATTTGATTTGCAATACTGCCTGTCGAATCCAAATGATCCCAGAAATTTTGGTGTTCTACTGGGGCGTGATGTTATGGCGCGATGGAATATTGTCTGGAATGGTCTGACATCAACGGTGTTTATTTCTGATTAAGCTAAAAACGCTTATCATATAGCGTTTCTTATAGCCGTATGGTCATGTTTTCTGGCCGTACTCATTCTGGAAATTATCTCATTTGTGGTCAATTCATTTTGCCATTCTGTTACGGCAAATGAAGAAGCGGAAGCCATTGAGTCAAAGTACCAGAGAATTGAACCCGAATATAAAAAAAGGCTTGATTAGTCTTATCAACCGACCCCGCCCCAAAAAGGGTGACTGTTACCGTTTTCCCGTGGTATTGTTAACCGTGCCCGCGAACCTTTGTTTACGCCTGATCCGCCGCCTGTCCGGTGAATCGGACGCCGCGCCGTCTGCCGGACTTGCCGGCAGGTTGTTTGCCCGGTTCCGTTCCGACAAAAGCCGCCTTGCGCTTTTGGGACTTTTGATCGTTGGCCTGATGTTCGCGTTTTCCCTTCCCGATCCGCTTTTTTCATCGTACTATTCGCCGGTACTCTAT
>JAIROH010000255.1 GCA_031257595.1 Treponema sp.
GCCGGATCTTTTTCTTTTGCTTTGTAGATCATTGGCAAAACCCATCCCGCGGCGAAAAACCGCAAAACCTGTTGTTTTTACGGTTTTTACCGGGTTTTTCAAAACCCGGCTATAAAAAAAGGGTCGTTTCAACGGCCCTTTTTACATTTAACTAGACTGTCTAAACTACTGTAGCAATTTATCGTTATTTTGTCAAGTAAGCGTGTTGCCTCTCAGCAATTCAAAGTTTATGTTCCGAAAACGAAAAACCGCCTGTGAACACTACCGTATGCTTTCCAGGGGTACAAAAGTCTCAGGGTGTTCCCGGTATTCGTTTTCTCCCGCTTCAATAAGTGCCTTTTCCTCCGCAGTCAAATCGGTTTCAATAATAACCGGATCGATTGAAAGAACGGATAAAAGCGGTTTTAAGGCGTAAAGGCTCCGTTCCGGCATATCGTCAATAATGCTTTTTAGCTCGCTTCTTAATGCGTTTATTGTCATTTCTTTTTTTCCTTCTTGTTGTAGGCTTGACCCCTGGGTACCACACTATGAACCCTTACGGAATCAGCCCCAATTTTGAAAAGTATCCGTCTTGCCCTGTCAATTTTATGATGTCCCCTTCCGGCGGCTCATTGCCCAGGCTTTCCAGTGAGGCCAGTATCCGGCTTTTTTGTGGCTCCGGAAGACGCTTTAAATAACTTTCGGCGGCCCGACTCAATAACACTTGCACAGGGCTATATCTCCTCCCCGGTGTCGCTCATGCGAAAAACGGGGACCGCCATTGTAACAGTACAGTCAAGAATATTCGCAATATGCTCAAGATCGACCTCTGTAAACTTCCCGCTTTTCATTTTCCGGGGTAAGGGCAACGCTGATTAACTTGACGCTAACCATCGTTGCCCTATTATTTTTCTCGTTTTCCTGCGGAAAACTACGAAAAATCCACATTAAAGTAGCGCTGATTTATTCTCGATTGAATAAATCAGCGCTTCCTAAATTATATTTGTTGCGGCCAAGAAGACTTGAACCCTCCGCGTCCTCACCTCCTGTTCGGACGCTCCGGGCCGCCTCGGGCTGCTTCCGGCGCCATCCATGGCCCCTTTTCTTCCCTCTGGTCAGCGCAGCCCTTGGAAGTTCAAGTCTTCTGGGGGCTGGATATAGATTAGCTCGGATAAATTAATTCCCTGCCGGGGTAAAAAATCATCTTTTGCGGCCAAGAAGACTTGAACTTCCATGCCTCTCGGCACCAGCACCTCAAGCTGGCGTGTCTACCAGTTCCACCATGGCCGCATGGCTTATGCCGCCTCTAAAATAACAGTCACAGACCTATTCTGTCAATAGAGAAGCTCAATATGTCGAGAATAACAGTATGAACCACAAGCTTTTTACGATTGCCATATTGCTCGCAATCCTCCTGGTTTCCGGCTGTGAGAGCACTCCGGCCAAAGAAGAAACGGTTTTTACCTTGCTTGCGGAAGGTAAAATTGCGGAAGCGAAGGAACTGTTCCGCGGTAAAACCAACGTTTCGGAACGGGACGAAGAGGGAAGAACCACCCTGCATATAGCCGCCGAAATGGAGGACCCGGATCTGGCGTCTTTCCTTGTCGCCCTGGGGGCCGATGTAAACGCCGAGGACAGGCAGGGACGTACCCCCCTGGCAATCAGCGCCGCAAAGCTTGACGCGCCGACCGGATCCGTTTTGGCGGCCGCCGGATCGGACATTCATCATCCCCTTTCCGCCGGATCGTCCGAAACCATTGCTCTGCAAAGCCTTTATAACAGGGACTTTGCCGGGGCAATATTCACCACCGGCAACATCAACAGTACGGATGCTTCCGGCAGAACCGTACTCCACTTGGCGGCCCTTACCGGCGTTTCCGATATGGTTGATCCCATCATCGCCAAAGGCGGAGAAATCAACCGAAAAGACACGGCGGGAAAAACCGCCCTGGACACGGCTTTGTTACGGAAAGATTCGGTAAATCACGCTCATACGGCGGAAAAACTCATTCTTGTGGGAGGAGCTTCGGAAGATCCGTTTTTTGCCTACCTGGCGCCTCCGGTACGGAGTTCCAATTACAACATCCGCCTCACGGACGGGTACACGGTGTACCATTACGCCGCGCGGGAAGGTTATTCGGGCTATATCGAATACCTTGTCGGCAAAAGGGCCGATGTCAATATCAAGAACAATTCCGGTTCCACTCCCCTTCATGAAGCCGCGAGAAACGGACAGCTTTCGACGATGGAACAGCTTATCGCCGCCGGGGCCGAGGTAGATGTCCAGGACGCAAAAGGCAATACGCCGATGCATCTGGCAATACCGCCGGAACAGCACCGGACCGCCGTTTTGCTGCTTCTTGGACACGGAGCCAATCCGAACCTCCGGGACGAACACGGCGAAATACCCCTCCAGGTGGCGGTTACCCTTCACCGGGACTACGACATTGTGGACAGCCTGCTTTCAGGCGGATCGGAAGTTTCCAACCGTAACATAGACGGCAAAACGGCCCTGTACCTCGCGGTTGAGGAAGACAGGGTTGAAATCATCCCGCTGTTTCTTGCCTACGATTCCGATATCTTCGCCGCGGACAATACCGGGCTTACCCCCATAGAAAAGGCCATTCGGGAAGAACGTCCCGCCCTGGAAGAACTTATCACCGTGGAAACGGTACAGAAAAGCGACAGTACCGGAAATACGATTCTCCACATCGCCGTGCGGAACAAGGCCGATCAGGCGGTAACGACCAAAATTCTCGATAAAAACGCGGCGGTAAACGCCCGCAACAAAGAAGGAAACACGGCGCTTCATATCGCGGTCGTCAATAATCACGAAAGCTCAGGTAATCTTCTGATTGCCCGCGGCGCCGACATTTTCGCGCCAAATTCGACAGGCGAAAGTCCTCTCTATCTGGCTTTTCATTCCGCCGGATCGGTACGGGAATGGATGCTTAACGAAAAAACCCTGGAAGCCAGGGACGGGCTTGGAAACACCGCCCTCCATTATGTCGCCCAGTGGAAACTTGCCCAGCATGTCCCTCTGATGGTTAAACGGGGCGCGAGGCTTGAAGCGGCAAACGCTACGGGCGAAACGCCGCTGTTTTGGGCGGCCAGGGCGGATTCCCCGGAAACCGTGGAAGCCCTGCTCAAACAGGGCGCGCTGATTACCGCCCGGGATTCCCTGGGAAATTCCAGCCTTCATAGCGCGGTACGCTGGAACGCCCAGAAAGCGGCCCCCGTCCTTATCGGGGCGGGCCTCAGCGTCAATTCCCAGAACCTTTTGGGGAAAGCTCCCCTTCACGACGCCGTAAGGCTCGGCCTTAACGGTATGGAAGAACAGCTTATCGCCCACGGGGCCGCGCTTGAAATCCGGGACAACCAGGGCAATACCCCCCTTATGGAAGCGGTGATGGCGGGATTCCCCGGCGCGGCGGAACGGCTTACCGACAAGGGCGCGGATCCGGTTACCAGAAATAATTCCGGTGATACCCCCCTCCATATAGCGGTGGTCATGCAGCGCGTTGATCTTGTCACGCTGCTTCTCGGCTGCGGCGCGAGCATTCACGCAAGAAACTCCCAGGGCATTACCCCGTTCAATACGGCCCTTACCGTATCCCCGTATATGGTAAGTACGCTCCTTACCAAAGACCGGATCTACGCCGCGGACGACGACGGCCTTTCTCCGCTGCACATCGCGATTAAACAGCGCGTCGCCCCCGCGATGATCCAGGCCGTTATCGCGCGGGGCTGCAGGATTTCCGCCGTCGACAAGGAAGGCAGAACGCCCCTGCGGCTTGCCCTCGACATGGGTTCCTACAGTGAGGCAAAGGTACTTGCCGACGCGGGTTCCGACGTGTTTGCCGCCGCGTCCGATGGCAGAACGCCGGCGGATCTGGTCATAGCCAAAGGCCCCGACGCGATACAGTCGGTTTTTTCAGGAAAAGCCATAGGAGCCAGGGACGGATCGGGAAATACGGTACTTCACTACGCGGCAAAAGCCGGCAATACCAACGCGATCAGCATACTGATAGGACTTGGCGCCGACAAAAACATAAAAAACATCGCGACGGAAAGCCCGGCCGAAATTGCCCGCAGATGGAACCATCCGCTGGCCGAAGCCCTGCTGCAATAACGTGTCAAAACCGGCTGTAACCGTTAAAGAGGCTTTCCTAAGAAAGCGCTGATTTATTCGAACGCGAATAAATCAGCGCTACTTTAATGTGGATTTTTCGCAGTTTTCCGCAGGAAAACGAGAAAAATAATAGGGCAACGCTGATGCGCCAACTACGTTGGCGAAGCCACACGTTAATCAGCGTTGCCCTGAAAATTGAAGTTTGGGGAAAGCCTCAGTTGACAATAAGTGACCGGATGAATAAACTTTAACCGTGAACGATAAAAAGAACGCGCTCATTGTAATTGACGGCGCCGAATCCACCCGGAAAATGGCCGCCGCCATTGCCGCGGCTCTAAAAAACTTCAGTGTCGTTACTTTAACAGCCGGTGAATTTTCGGGTACCCATATTCTTTCTGCGGATATTTGTTTTTTCGGCGCCGAAGTTCCAAATCCTCCTTCGTTTGCCTATTTAAGCGCGGTTTTACATCACATCAATCTGGCGGGCAGGCCCTGCGGCGTTTTTTCCAATTCCACAAGCGGGGCGGAATATCTGCGGAATATGGTTCATGATTCGGAACTTGCCCTGTATCCCGTTGTGTTGATGGAGGGAAAAAGCGACGTTAAAAAATGGACGGAAAGCGTAACGGCCCGGCTTAAAAAACGGCAAAACATACAGGCAGGCGCATAATGGCGTTTAATCTTGACGACTATATCAGAAAAGTACCCGATTTTCCGAAAAAGGGAGTGCTTTTTTATGATATTACAAGCATTTTAGCCGCCCCGGAAGCTTTCAGTTACTGTATTGAAGCGATGGTTGATATCTACGAAAAAAAGGATATCAACGCCGTGGCGGCTATTGAGGCCAGAGGCTTTCTTTTTGCCGCCCCGTTTGCGGTCAGGATGGGCATTCCCCTTATTCTGATACGGAAAAAGGGCAAGCTTCCCGGCGTCACCCTGTCGAAAAAATACGATCTTGAATACGCCCAGGCGGAAATTGAAATTCACAAGGAAGACGTACCGGCCGGCAAAAGGGTACTTTTGCTGGACGACCTTGTCGCCACAGGGGGAACCCTTAACGCCGCACGGGGACTGCTCCAGGCCGGAGGGGCGATTGTTCCGGAAATTTTCGGCGTGGTGGGGCTTCCTTTCCTTGACTATGAGAAGGTACTGTCCCCTACCCCCATAACGACGCTTATCCGGTACCACGGGGAATGACTCGGCGGGTTCGGGAAAACGTCGAGGAGCGCATCGCTCCGATCACATCAAACAAAGTTTTGAACTACCGTAATTCCTTATACCACAAAGAATTACAAAACCGAGTATAGCCCCTAGGAGAATCGAACTCCTCTTTTAAGATTGAGAATCTCATGTCCTAACCGATAGACGAAGGGGCCGCGCTCCCAAAAATCCGCGATTTTTGGGAACATTGAAGAAAAATCCGCGATTTTCCCCATGAAAAACAAACCGTTATACACTTTCCTTTTCCCCAGGGAGGATTCGAACCCCCACAAGCAGATCCAGAGTCTGCCGTGCTACCATTACACAACCGGGGAGCGTATCGCAAACCAAGGGCTGCCGAAACCCCACCGAGTTTGAACTTTATAAAATAACCGGGATATTGTCAAGCAACAAAAGTTAGACGGGAACCAATCCCAAAAACTGAAGTTTTGAAAAGCCACGATTATTCCGATTGCCTTTTCTTTAAGCTCAACGTATAGTCTTTCCTATGGACGGAACCGGGCATTTTAACCGGCTTGTATCCGAACTAACCCTTGAAGAGCGGACCAAGCTTCTTGAAAAATTAAAAAGTCAGTCGACTCTGCAGCAAGGTCCCCTTTACGAGGAAATTTCGGATGAACCCGAGGAAAAAATAGAGAGCCGTTTTAATAGTCTTCCCTGGTATCGGCGGTTCTGGTTCCGTATCCTGAGTTTTTTTAACAGCCGCGCTCCCCTTAAACTTTTCGAAGATTATCTTATGTCCCGCATATCACGATCTTTGGAAGAAACAGCCCCCGGTTTCTACAACTATCAGAAAGATCTCCTGCTTCCCAAATTCCAGGAAATGCTGGTTTATCTGCGGGACGGTTCCCGTTTTTTCTACCAGATCCTTGACTCAAGTTTTAACCGTGACAAAGGCGGTCTTATGGTATTCCTTGGTTCTCTTGAAATGCCGGACATTCACCGGCTCATACAGAACAGTACCGATCCTTCCGTTCTTGTCGGGCAATTCCCCGGTATATCCGAAGTCGAACTCAGACAGAAAGCCCACAGGGCGATGGAAGAAGCCGTCGCGGCGATCAATGACGAACAGAGAAGCGTTATGTACCAAAATACCCGTTCCCTTTTCTGCCTTAAACAGCTTTCGTCTTTTCTCTTTGACAGGATGATCAACGCGTTCATTGTTGACTCGGCTTACCACGGCAGTATTTGTCCGGCCGCCTCGATACGGGATCAGCTTCTGGTACTCAACAATATCCTCAATTCCCTGAAGGACCCTCCCCCGTTGACCCTGCTGGGGTCGCTCTTTGTTTTCGTGCTTTCAGAAAAAAGGGATGAACCCGGTTTTGATATTCAAATAGAGATGAGAAAGCTGTTGTCCAGAACCGAGGCTTCCGTTGAGGCAATCCGGACTTTTAACAAGCAGGTTCCCCTTACCCGGCTTTTGCGCTGTATGTCGAGGGATATGGGTATTTCACCCCAAAATATAGGCGGCGGAGAAGACTGGTTTGTCGTATACCGGGAACACTGGAAACAGCTTATCGACGATCGGTTTTCGGTTTTTATCAAAAACAAACGACAGAAGGATATGCAAAATTCACTCAGGTATTTTTTCAAAGGCAACAGTCTTAAAGTGCTTGAGAATACCGGCAATGAATCGGACCCGACAGATGTACCGATCAAGGAGGCTTTTTGCCTTTCATTTCTCCAGACCTTTTATACCGTTGTTTTTATGGGCGAAATTAATAAAATTCTCCGCCCGATACTGATCGACGGAGAATTTATTAAAAAGGAAAACAGAACGGAGTTCGCCGAATACTACAACACTATTATCAAGCTCGAAGACCTGATACGGCATTTTGATCAGACGCTTTCAAAAAACGGAGATTTCGGGCAGCGTTATTTACAGGCGAAAGCAGAAATGACGTCCCTTCCGATCAAGCGGCGAAAGATACAGATAGTACTCCAGGAAGCTTCCAGGGCCGCGGAGAAGATCATCGATCAGACAAAGGACGCAATAAAGGGGATGATAACGGTATTGGGCGGCATCATCAGAAAAAGCGCTGATGACAAATACGATTCGCTTGCCAATGTCACCGTATTCGGCAGGCCGGCGGCTTTCTTCGGCAACCTCCAGCTCTGCATAGATCAGCTTCAGAAAGCCATGAGGCTTATGGACGATATCAACAGTATTGAAAATGCGAAATAACGTTTCCGTTTATCCGTTCAATCTGGAATTCGACGAAACGGCCGGAGCGGCCCGTTTTCCGTTTATTTTTAAGGGTAGTCCCGCGGCCGGCCTGTCCTGTGCGCTGTCCGCCCGGAGAGCCGGAAATATGGGCTTTTTGCCCTGTCCGGGCGTTCCCTCTCACTCCAGTCCCAAACGGGAAGCGTTCTTTCGTTCCCAGGACATCGATCCGGAACGGGTGTACAGTCTGTTCCAGGTTCATTCCCGTACCGTGTATTCCGTTGGCGATCCCTCCTCGGGGGAACGCGGGCTGCCGTCTCCCGCCGCTTTCGCGCGGCAGGGAGACGGTATGGTGAGCTTTTGCCGCAATGTGTTTCTCGCGCTTACCGTGGCCGACTGTCTTCCGGTATTTTTGCTTGATACGGAAAACCTTTTCTTCGCGGCCCTCCATTCAGGCTGGCGGGGAACCGGTATTGTATTAAAGGCGCTCTCTGTCATGGCGCAAGCCGGAACAAAGCCGGAAATGGTCGCCGCCGTCCTCGGCCCCTGCATACAGGGTTGTTGTTACAGGGTTGACGAACAACGGGCGCGTGATTTTGAAAAAGAATTCGGAGAAAGCGCCGGTCCTTTGGGAAACATCGTTCTCCGCAAGGATGACGGTCCGTACATAAGCCTTCAGGCCGCCAACGCCCGGCTCCTCGCCGGCGCGGGGGTAAAGCATATTGCCGTCTGTGAAAACTGTACCTACACCGACAAACGGCTTGGCTCTTTCCGCCGCGAGGGGCCGGAACGATATACCCGCATGGCGGCGGTGGCAGGGCCCTTGGGGCAACGCTGATTAACGCATGACTTCGCCAACGCAGTTGGCGGCCAATTACGTTGGCGCATCAGCGCTCCTTAGGGCTTTCTGTTTTTGCCGTTTTTCAGTACCCTTGTGATATGGAAACCGAAAAAACAATTCCCCCGCGCTCCGAAATTCCCCCGGAGCATACCTGGGATCTTTCAAAACTTTACCCGGATGACAAGGCCTGGGAACAGGGACTGGCGGACTATGTAAAAAAAGCCGACGCGATTTCGGGATACCGGGGAACTCTGGGAAAGTCCGCGGAAAGTCTCGCCGATTATCTTGACTTCTGCCGGGAACTGGGGCTTCTTGAAGAACGGCTCGGATACTACAGCGACCTCAGGGAAACGGAAGACGAAGGTTCAAGTACCGCGCGGACCATGACCGGAAAGTTTATGATGGCCCTGACAAAAACACGGGCGGCCGCTTCCTGGGATACGCCGGAAATCCAGGCCATTCCCGACAGCCTGATGGCGGACTTTCTCGGGCACGAACGCCTTGCCGAATACCGGATTTACCTGAAAAAAATCCTCCGTTACAAACCCTATGTGCTCAGCGACAGGGAGGAACGGATCATCGCCCTTCATGCCGAAGGCGAGTCGGTGGCCGACCAGGCTTTTTCGGTGCTTACCAATGTTGATTTCGATTTCGGATTCATTGAAACCCCGGAAGGAAAACTGCCCCTTTCCCAGTCCACATGGTCGGTGTTTATGGAACACCAGGACAGGGACGTGCGCAGACGGGCCTACAAAGCCTTTTACGGCGCCTTCAACGCCCACAAAACAACGCTGGCGGCGTTGTACTCAGGTTCGGTAAAACAGGACGTAATCCGCGCCCGTGTACGGGGCTACAGTTCCGCGAGGGCGGCGGCGCTTTTCCCCGATAATGTCGACGAGGCCGTCTACGACAACCTTGTTGCCGCGGTCGGCGCCAATCTCGAACCCCTTCACCGTTATTACAGCCTGCGAAAGAGGGCACTCAAGCTCGACGAACTCAGACACTACGACGTATATGTTCCCCTTGTGGCGGGAATAAAAAAACGCAGCACCTGGGAACAGGCCGTAGAGATGATCTCCGCCGCGCTGGCCCCCCTGGGGGACGAATACGTTTCCACGCTACGGGGCGGTCTCCTTGGCCGCTGGGCGGACCGTTATGAAAACAGGGGCAAGCGTTCCGGGGCCTTTTCCGCCGGAAGCTATGTGGGAGAACCCTACATCCTTATGAACTACAAGGAAGACGCGCTGCGGGACGTGTTTACAATGGCCCACGAAGGCGGACATTCGATGCACTCCTGGTATTCCGCCGCGTCCAATCCGTTTATGCATTACAACTACACGATCTTTGAGGCGGAAGTAGCCAGTACCTTTAACGAAGAGCTTCTCTACAGGCACCTTGAAAAAACCGCCGACACCCCGGAACTCAGGCGTTATATCATCAACAAGCGGGCGGACGATTTTCTTTCCACGCTGTACCGCCAGACGATGTTCGCCGAATTTGAAAAGCGCAGCCATGAACTGGAAGAGGGCGGTACGCCCCTCACCGCGGACATACTGCGGAGCGAATACAGGGCGCTGCTTGAAAAATACTTCGGCCCCGAAATGATCCTTGAAGAAGAAAGCGATCTTGAGGGATTGCGGATTCCCCACTTTTACCGGGCTTTTTATGTGTACAAATACGCTACGGGGATCTCCGCGTCCTATGCGTTGGCCGAGAGGGTGCTTTCGGGCGGAACGAAAGAGAAGGAAGACTATTTTTCGTTTTTAAAATCGGGCGGCTCCCGTTTCCCGATTGAATCGCTCAAAGTCGCCGGCGTGGACATGTCCGGTCCCGCTCCGGTGGAAGCGGCGTGCCGGGCTTTTGGCCGCCTCGTGGATCAGCTGGAAACGCTGCTGTAGGGCGACGCTGATCATCGAGGCAGGCATACGAAAAAACCGGGGGTGCGGCCGGTTCTTCCGCGCCCTTGTGAAAGGGCCCCAAAACCGGTATAGTTGACGCAGTAAACGTAACGAGGAGATTACATGATTCGAGGCGGAGACATTACCAAAGGAACCTGCCTGCTCCAGAAAGGCCAGCCGTATCTGGTTGTGGAGCGGGAATTTCATAATCCGGGCAAAGGCACCGCGATTGCCCGGATCAAAATGAAAAGCATCAAAGACGGTTCGGTATTAAGCCTTACCATACCCACCCAGCAGGAAGTGGAAGACGCGGAAGTTTCAATAGTTACCTGTCAGTACCAGTATGCCGATCAGGACAATTTTCATTTTATGGATAACGAATCCTACGAACAGCACGAAGTGCCCATCGCGGATATGGAAGACAAGAAATTCTACGTTCAGGAGGGCGGTTCCTACGAGCTTACCATCTGGGAAGGCGCGGTGATTGACATTAAGATACCCTACAAGGTGGTGTTCACCGTTGCGGAGTCGGAAAACTATGTAAAAGGCGATACCGTGTCGGGGGCGACAAAGCCCGTTACCACCGAAACCGGCCTTACCGTGCGGGTTCCACTTTTTATCAAACAGGGTGAAAAGATCCTTGTAAACACCGAAACCAACGAATACGTGGAACGGGTTAACGATTAAGGGACACCGCACAACGTTTTTTCATTCGCAGGTTCATCCCGTTATTCCCCCAACGACCAGACTCTTTCGGATTTTGTATAGGTTCCGCCTGTTTTTCCCGTACTGCCGTAATAGTTAACAAAAGACAGATCAAAACCCTGGAGGGTAAAAATGTTCCGCCGGCCGGCTATGGTTATTTCTTTCAACGCGTTGCCCTTGAAAGCGTCTTTCCCGATGTAGGTAAGCTTTCCCGGCAGGGTAAGACTTTCAAGGGGATTTTCGGCAAAAGCCCGTACCCCAACGGAGGCGGCGTTTTCCGGGAGGTCAAGCGTCCCGATCAAATTTCCGGCAAAAGCCTCGTACTCGATCGAGACCAGCGTAGAGGGCAGACGCAGCGAGGAAAGCCTGTTGTCGGCAAAGGCGCAATAGGCGATTGTTTCTACCCCTTCCGGAATGTTTACCGATGTAAGCCCTTTTCCGGCAAAAGCCCTGGGACCGATAACGGTAATCCGCTGGCCGCCTATTTCCCCCGGAATGACAGGTTCCGTTTCGTTCCCCCGGTAAGCGGTAATCGTAACGCCGCCGCTTTTGTTCTGGAAAATCTCAAATTCTTCGCTGTCCGCCTCCGTTTCAACGGCGGACTGCGGCGTTACAACGGGGAGGCCGATCACCGAACCCGGTTTTCCGGCTGGTTCTCCGGCCTTTTCGTTTTGGGAAAAAACCGGATACGAAAGCAGCGCGCAAAAAACCACGAGGAAAGGCTTTTTCATCAGCCCCCTTCGGATTCCGCCGGTGAAATCCGGGATTCCGTTGACGGTTAAACCCATGATTCCCAGTGAACTTTTTCGGGGTCGTAACGATCCCTGGAATGGCTTTCCTTTGCAGGGTAACCCAGAGCGATAAGGGTCACCGGCAGTATATGGGCGGGCAGTTTGAAGTAATCGCTGAAAGCCTTTACCCTGTTTTTGTCGGGATACCAGCCGAGCCATACCCCGCCGAGGCCTTCTTCGGTTATCTGAAGCAAGGCGTTCTCCGTCGCCGCGGAAAGATCCTGTTCCCACAGGGCGTCTTCCGGGTTACCGCCCTTTTCATATTCGGGATCGCCTTTTTTCAAATCGGCGCAGCAGGCAATTACCGCCGCCGCTTTGGAACACATCTTTGCCCAGGGACTCATCCCGGCTATGGCTTCCCGCTTCGCCGGATCGGTGATCACGACAAATTCCCAGGGCCGTCTGTTGTGGGCCGAAGGGGCCTCGAAAGCCGCCCTGAGTATCCGTTCCAGCTTTTCCTTTTCCACGGGCTTTGGAAGAAAATCCCGCACCGAACGCCGTCTAAAAATCGCATTCATAGCAAAAACACACTCCTTTATCCTGGTCCGTACACCGGTTAATCGTGGGCCGGGTTCTTCCGGACCTTTTCGATTGCCCTGGAAACCTCGTTTCGGAGCGACGCGGCGTAGGATTCCTCGTTCATCGCCTGGGAAGCGTACATCGTTCCCAGCAGCGACACCCTGTACAGGGGCTTAACCGCATTCAAAGCCACAGCCGCCATATCAACCACACATTCATTACAGCGGCATATACTGCCTTTGTAGGAATCAAGCTGACTGCCCAGTTCCGCGATCACCATTTTTTCAGCTTCGTTTACCAGTATGTCGAAATCGTACGAATCTTCAAAAGCCATAATGCCTCCCCGTTTAAGTATAGCTTAACGGTCCGTCCTTTCAAAGGGCGCAAACGTTGCGTATTTTTTGACAAAAGTGACTTTTACAAGACCGACAGGGCCGTTCCGCTGTTTGGCGATTATCAGCTCCGCGGTACTGTCGTTTTCACCTGATTTGTCCGGGTTTTTATCCGATTCCCGTTCCCTGTGAATAAAGATCACCATATCGGCATCCTGTTCTATCGCCCCCGATGCCCGTATGTTGGCAAGGTTCGGTCTTTCCTTTTCGGCTTCCCTGGTCAGCTGGGAGAGCGCCACAATAGGTATGCCGAGTTCCCGCGCCAGTCCCTTGAGGGACCGGGAAATTTCGGCGATCTGTTCGTACCGGGGAATCTGGCTGTTTTCCGAAGTAATAAGGGTAAGATAATCGATAAAAATAATTTCGACTTTTTCCAGGGTCCGTAAACGCCTGGCCTGGACGCGCAGATCCATAATTGTAATGCCCGGTATGTCCACGATATAAAGGGGGGCCTCATAGAGCCTTCCCGCGGCCTGCATAAGGCTGTTGTAGTCCTGGGGCTTTAACAGCCGGGCCTTTATCCGCTCCGATTCTATTTTCGCTTCCGCGGAAATAAGCCTGAAGCCCAGGGCCAAATCGGACATTTCAAGAGAAAAAAAAGCGGCGGGAATTTTCTGCCCCATGGTAATGTTGGCCGCCATGCTCAGGGCGAGAGCGGTTTTTCCCATTGAAGGCCGCGCCCCGATAATGATCAGCTCCGAAGGCTGAAAACCCGATGTAAGGTTGTCAAGATCATCAAAGCCGGAGGGTATGCCGGAATACTGTTTTTTGGAGTGATACAGTTCCTCTATTTTGTTGATGGTGCCGGGCACAAGATCTTTCATGCTCTTTACCGACACCACATGCCTGTTTTCCGCAAGTTCAAAAATTTTCTTTTGGGTTTCTTCCAGGACAACCCTGGATTCCACCGATTCGTCAAACGAGCGGGTACTTACTTCGGCCGAAACGCGGATCAGGGAGCGCCGCAGGGAACAATCCTGTACAATTTTCGCGTAATAATCGATGTTGGCGCTCGAAGGCACCACGTTGGTAAGCGAAGCTACATACGAAGGCCCCCCCGCCCCTTCAAGCTCACCGGCCTGGCGGAGTTCGGCTACTACGGTAATAATATCGGCTTTTTGCCGGCCCTGGTTAAAGAGGCTGAGTATTGCCTTGTAGACCCTGCGGTTCGCGTTGGAATAAAAGTCTTCGGGTGTAAGGTATTGAACGGCCGTATCAATGGAGTCATTGTCAAGCAGCATGGCTCCCAAAGCAGCCTGTTCCGCCTCATCATTGTGGGGCGGAACCTTATCCCTAAGCATTGTTTATTCGTTTTCCGCTTCCCCTGGGCCTTCCGAAGCTTCCGGTTCTTCCGGAGCTTCCGGTTTGGGAGCGTCTTCCGGCGGGGAAACAACGGGTTCTTTCGGGACGCTCTCTTCTTCCGGACCGGCCTTGCTTTCCGCGGTTTCCGGGCGTTTTCTGCGGCCCCGGGCGGGCGCGGACGATTCGGATTTTACCGCCTGCCCTTCCACCGTTACCATACATTCGGCCTGGGCGCTTTCGTACAGTTTAACCGCCACCTTGTATTTGCCGACGCTTTTAAACGAATTCCCCGGAAGCTCTATCCTCTTCCGTTCGATCTGGTAGCCCTGTTTTGCCAGTTCTTCGACAATGGTCTGGGCGGTTACCGCTCCATAGAGCCTTCCGTTGGCTCCGGCGGGCATCGTGATAACTATCGAAAGAGCCTCAAGTTTTTCCTTAAGACCCGACGCGTCCTGACGTTTAAGGGCCTTGCGGGCTTCTATCTCGTCTTTTCGGGCCTCAAAAAGCTTAATTGTTTTTTCGGTATAAGGAAGCGCAATTCCCCGGGGAAACAGATAATTCCGCGCATAACCTTTCGCGACATCCTTGACGTCGCCTTCTTCTCCCAGAGATCCAAGATCTTTGTTTAAAATTACTTTCATGATCCAAGCTCCATTTTCTCAAAAATAAACCGGCGCCAGGACCGGTCCGGAACGGGAATTCCATGACAAAGAAAGCGAGGCCATGCCCACTTTCACGCCCCCGGAGTAGGAGGCGATCCCTGTGAACCAAACGCCCTAAGGGGCACCCAGTTTTCGATAATTCCCGCCAGTATCAGAATGCCCAGAAGAACCGCGTTCACTCCGGGCCTGAATAACAAAATAAGCAGCGCCAGATTGACCAGCAGCCGGTAAAACGGCGGCAGCCTGATCAGAAAATAGAGGGCGATGCCGCCGCCCTGAGCGAGATACAGTATAGCGCAAAGCGCCAGAATGTTCCATGCTCCCGCCTCGACCGTCGTAACACCCGTTGTTTTCCCAACCAGGACCGCTCCCAGCGATACCGACAGCACCCAGATAAGGAACTGGCCGTTTTTAAAACTGATAAGGCCCGCGGCCGGTTTTTCGCGCCGCGCAAGCCAGGTGATAAAAACGGCAAACTGACGGCTTATCGCGAAAAAGAACAGCACCGAAACCAGAATGCCGCCCCGTATTCCCAGATAAACAACGGAAAGAATAAAGTCTTCGGCGTCAAATTCTCCGCCCGACGCCCTGTATACCGCGTCAAGCCGCGTGCCGACAAAACGGATAAACTCCCTGTTTTCCATTACCGCGAGAAAACACGGAATGATCGCCGCGGAAGCGGCCAGGGATCCAAGGGCAAGGCGGTACACCGGAGGAATCGGAAAAAACGGAACGTGTTTTCCCTGCTCCGAGTTGATCCAGCAAAACGCCAGCACCATCACGGAATAATACAGGATGTTCCATACCAGAATTACCGAATCCGCCCCGGTATCCCGCCACGCGGTAAAAAGCAATGTTCCGTTTGCCGTAACCGCCAGAAAAGCGGCAAGCCACAACGGTTTTTCACCGCCAAAAAAACCCGCCAGAGCCAGGGGAAGCAGAAACAACACGCCGAAGGCGCCCAGACGTATCAGGGAAACCGACAGAAGCGCCGCCGCTACGGCGATACTTATGGAAACAAACGTTCGGTTTTCGTTTAAATCCATGCCTATTCTGCCACAAAGGGCAGGATGGCGATGATTCTGGCCCTTTTTATGGCGAGGGCCAGAGCCCTCTGGTGTTTTGCGCAGGTTCCGGTAATGCGCCGGGGGAGAATCTTGCCGCGCTCCGTAATGAACTTCCGAAGCATGTCGGCGTCCTTATAGTCGATTTTAAGCTTCTGTGTACAAAAACGGCATACTTTTTTCTTGAAAAAGACCTTGCCTTTGCCGCGGCCGGTTTTGTCGTCTATATCGCGGCCGTCCATCTGGGTGTCCATACCCCGGTCCGGCCGGGACGGGCGTTCGTCATTATTTCTTTCGTCAGACATACATTAACTCCTCAATTAAAACTAAAACGGAATATCATCGGCAAAACCGTCGTCCCTTGCCGGAACGGCCGGGGCGGAAGGCGAATCCTGCCGGGACGGACCCGGGGAAGAACCTCCGCCGAACGAAGAACTTCCGGGGGATCCGCCCAAAAGCTGGACATTATTGGCTATTATTTCCACCTTTGAGCGGTTCTGGCCGTCCTGCTCCCAGCGATCCTGACGAAGTTCGCCGTCCACGCCCACAAGCTTACCCTTTACCAGGTATTGATTCAGGGTTTCTCCCTGGCGACCCCACAGGACAATATCAAAAAAATTCGGCTCGTCTACCCACTGATCGCCGTTTTTTTTACGGCGGTTAACGGCAATGGAAAACTTGCAAACCGCCTGGCCGCTCGCGGTGTACTTTAGTTCAGAGTCTCTGGTTAATCTTCCGATTAAAACAACGTGGTTTAAATCTACCATTTTGGTCATTCCTCGATTTTTACAAAGAGATACCTGAGCAAATTGGGATTAAGCTTGAAAATCCGATCCAATTCCTTAATTTTTTCAGGATACAGCTTGAGGGTAAACAACACATACCTGCCCCGCCTTCTTTTTTTTATTTCGTAGGCAAGGTCACGGTCCCCGTTTTCATCTGTTTTGATGATCTCCGCCCCCTGGGCGGCAAGGTCGGCAAGCACGGTTTCCCGGCCCGCCTTGTACTGGTCTTCTTCGAGCGGGAAGATGACCGTCAGCTCGTACTGACGCATAGGTCCTCCTTACGGACAACGCAAAACATTAAAAAACCCGGGGGTTTGATGTTTTGCAGGTTACAGCCGGAAACCCGGCCGCTCAGGCCCGCCATAGAGACGGACAAAGAGGTATAAAATAGCATATACGGTATAGAAGACTTTGTCAAACCCCGGAAAATGCCGATAGTATAACATGGATAAGCGCATGAACTTCGAGGACAGTATTTTCATACTCAACGTACGAATACGGATGATCCAGGATATGTCCGTTCTGGACGCGGATCCCGGCCTTTTTCTTAACAAAACGATGGACGACCTGGTCTTTATCGATCTTTGTCACGAATCGCTGCTTTCCAGCCTGAAGGACAATGACCGGCTTATAGAACGGGATGAACAGCTGTATAACCTTTCCGAGTCGGAACGGATCTTCTGTGAGCTTCTTTTTGAGTTGTCCCACGGGGAAACCGGTTTTTCTTCGGCCCTGGATCAGGGTATGAGAGAAACGGTATCCGCGATGAGAAACCGTTCCCTTGAACGGCGCAGATCGATTGGAGATGTTATCGTGGAATCAAAAAATTCAAACCTTGAGCCTGTGGTAAGCTACGACGAACTCCATGAACTTTTAAGCGGCTGATGAGAGTTTCAGGCGGAATTCTTGCGGGAAAAAAAGTCACCGTCCCTCCCGGTATAATCCGGCCTTCGATGGACCGCATGCGGGAATCTGTTTTTGCCGCGTTGGGAGATCTTTCCGGACTGTCGTTTCTGGACCTTTTTTCAGGATCGGGCATTATCGCGCTGGAAGCCGCTTCCAGAGGCGCTTCGTATATAGAGGCCGTAGAGTCCGACCGGGCCAAGGCAAAAACCCTCCTTGCAAACGTTTCAATCTCGCCCACGCCGGTACAGTGCCGTTTTATGTCCTGCGAATTGTATGTCAAACGGACGAAAAAAAAATTTAATATCATTTTTTGCGATCCGCCTTTCCCGTATCAGTACAAATCCCAGCTTGTTCGTTCAGCGGGATCTTCGCTTATGTACCGCGCTGAAAATTCCGGGAATCTTGCAGAGAAATCAATTTTAATTATACACCGGCCAAAAAACGAACAACTGGATCTTTCGTCCGAAACAACGCCGCTTTCAATCATCGAAACACGACGCTATGGGAATTCCGCCGTTGATTTTATCCGCCGGCGGACGTAACGTTCCACGCCGCCGATCTTCCGTGGAAAAACACCGGAAAAGTTTTCCTAGGAAAAAAAAATTGTTGACTATTTAAATAATATATATTATTCTAGCTGTAGGGTGATTGAAATTTTGCTGGTAAGGAGTAATAATTTTAGGCAGGATTAAAAAAACGCAATGGATTATGAAAAGATCTTTAAACGGTTTGAAAC
>JAIROH010000176.1 GCA_031257595.1 Treponema sp.
CAATCAATTTGCAATCATTTACGGGGAAGATAGAGTCCCCTTATGATTTACCGTTTACACAAAAAGTGTTACATGTTCTATGACCGCTGCTGTGATAGCAGCTACATTATAGACAGACACTAATTATGGCATCAAATCTTGTTCTGTCATCCAATCCTGGCATTTTGACTCCTCTATGAGAATGCGGCCATACCCGCTTTTTTGACTTGCGGCCTTCTATAAAGTCCCCGTAATCCTTCTCCTTCCGGTTGCTTGATAGTGACCGTTTTCTTACTTTTTGTCAATACCGGACTTCGGTTTCAGTAATTCTCAGTTTCAAAAAATGAGATAGTTCAATCGAAAAATGGTCAAATTGTCTTGGTCCTTTAGGGTACGGTACGATCATATCGACGACAATTTGACCATTTTTTACCATAACTTCCCCCTTTTTTGCAGCAATTCTCAGGTATCATAAAGGCGAAAGGACGCCCAGTAAAGGCGGCGCGGGGTGGCGGTGGAAAGAACATGGGGGAGGGGCCCCGTGTTTTTCCAGCCGCCAGGCCCCCCGATACATTTTTAAAGGCGTCTTTTCGCAGTTTTCCGCCGTATAACAGGCGCGGCACAAGATCACCGTTACGCTCCATGGCTTTTACAGGGAAAAGCGCCCGGCAGATTCAGCGCCGGACACTGTGCGACCCTGCTCCCTTCGAGGGTCTCTTCAAACGATAACAGCCTACACCCACGGCACAGCGCCCGCTGGGGAGTTCGCCGGGCGTACAACCCGCAATTGCCATGGAGCGTACTGCCGTTTTGGGCCGCGCCTGACGATGGCGGGAAGCTCCGGGCGGGCATCCGACATCCTATGAAAAAGCGACGCCAAAGCGTCCGTCGAAAAAGGCGATGATCGGCTCGCCCGCCCGTGGGCTTTTCCGCCGTATAACAGGCGCGGCACAAGATCACCGTTACGCTCCATGGCTTTTACAGGGAAAAGCGCCCGGCAGATTCAGCGCCGGACACTGTGCCGCTTATCGCACCGCTTCTACAATTTCCCGTATTACCCTGTCGGCATCGTCGTAGTCCACCTGGCAGGTTCCCACCTGGACATGGCCCCCGCCGCCGTATTTGAGGAGAAGACTTCCCACATTCACCGTGGCGCTGCGGTTAATAATACTGTAACCCACGGTAATGGCGCAGTTTTGTTTGTTCCTGCCGTCGACAATAAAAAGTGAAATATTCTGCTCGGGGAACATTGTATAAATAAGAAAACGGTTGCCTACCTGTATGGTTTCCAATCCCCGCAGGTCTACGATTATCGCCCGGCCTTCCACCCGGGCGTATTTTTCGATCATCCCCCGGAAAAGCTTGTCCTGCTGATTGTACAGATCTACCCGTTCCTGAACATCCGGCAGGGCAAGAATTTCGTCAATGGACTTTTCCCTGCAAGCCTTTGCCAGCTGCTTCATAAGGTCGTAGTTGCTTATCGTAAAATTCCGGAAACGGCCAAGACCGGTACGGGGATCCATGATAAATCCCAGCAGTATCCAGCCCTTGGGATGGAGTATTTCGTCGCTGTCAAGGTCTCCCGAATCAACCTTGTCCACAAATTTTACCATTTCCTTGAAACGGCCAAGCTTTTCGTCACCGCCGTAATATTCGTAGACGACCCGTGCGCAGCTTGGGGCAAGCCGGGAAACGCCCTCGAAATACGCCTCCGCGCCAATCCGCTCGGATTCGCTGTAATGATGATCAAACCAGAGCTTGCAGCCCTTGATATAGGGTATATTTGCCAACACATCGTCCGGTCCTGCTTCTACAAGGCCATCCTGTATATCTTTGGGATGTACAAATTTCCAGTCGTCAATGATACCCAGATATTCAAGAAGGGCGCCGCATGCTAAACCGTCAAAGTCGGATCTGGTTAAAAGGCGCATGATACCTCCTTATTCCCGCATACAATAGAGTTGTTCGATAACTTCAGTTATCGAACAAATTCCTTATAAAACCTGCAAAATGCGGAGCATTTTGCGAGACTTGTTCAACAACCCGAACCCGATAGGGTTCAGTAAAACAGGTTGTTGAACAAGTCCAATATCTTTTTAAAATCCGAGCAGTTTTAAAACTCCGGTTTTTGGAACTCGTCCGAATATTTCAAAAAAGCCTCAATAAGCGGGCCAATCCCAAAAACTGAAATTTTGGGAAAACCCCGGTGTTTTCAGTATAACATTATATCGGATTTTTGAGTATACTTAAAATCGAGGTTTTTATGAAACGTTACCCTGTTTTTTTGTCGTTTTTTCTCTTTTTTGTCCTGGCCGGCTATCCGGCGGACCTGTTCACCCCTGCCCCGGATCCCTACGGAGGGCTTGGCAGGAGCGGCGACGCCGTCCCGGCGATGGAAGATCTGCTAAGGGGAACCCTTCCCAACGGCCTAAACTACTTCATCCTTGAAAATTCGCTTCCCGCCGAACGCGCCTATCTTACCCTCGCGGTTAAAATAGGCTCTGTCCTGGAAAACGAAAATGAGCGGGGCCTGGCTCATTTTACCGAGCACATGGCCTTTAACGGTACCAGGAATTTTCCCGAAACCGAGCTTATAAACTACCTGCGTTCCCTGGGAATGCGCTTTGGCCCGGAGGTAAACGCCTATACAAGCTTTGACGAAACGGTTTTCGGTATAGAAACCCCGACCGAATCCGGCGAAGATGGCGTAAAACGAATACCGGAAAAAGCCCTGGCGATACTGGATGACTGGACCTGCGCCATTACCTTTGCCCCAAAGGACGTGGATGACGAACGAGCGGTTATTTTGGAAGAATACCGCAGCCGGCTCGGAGCGACCCAGCGGGTATGGGAAAAGATGATGCCGGTGATTTTCCGGGGTTCCCGCTATGCCCACAGGCTTCCGATAGGCCTTCCCGGCGTTATCAAAGACGCCCCCGCCGAACGGCTTGAAAATTTCTACAAAACCTGGTACCGGCCGGAAAACATGGCGCTGATCTTCGTCGGCGATTTTGACGGAAAAGCTCTGGAGAAGAACCTGGTTTCCCGTTTCAGCGGCCGCGCCCCGGCCGCGCCCCAAAACAGGCCGTACTACGAGCTTCCCGGACCGGCGCCGGGCAGCGCCGTTATGGAGGTTGTTTCCGACCCGGAGCTGCCCTATGCGACGGTGTACCTTTACTACAAACGCGGCTACATGGAAAGCGGAAACGATCTCAGGCAGTACAGGGAAGGCGTTATTGATTATCTTGTCTCGTCAATGATCGGAGTACGGAACGAAGACGACGTTTTGAAGGAAGAAACGCCTTTTATTGGCGCCGGTACCTGGCCTTCCCGTTACGGCAAAATGTCCCGTTTTTACATTATGGCGGCCCAGGCCAAAGCGGGACAGACAGAGGAAACCTTAAAGGCGCTGCTGCTGGAAAAAGAATCGCTTGCCCGTTTCGGCTTTTCCCGGGAAGAACTGGACAGGGCCAAGACAAGTTTTGTTTCCTACCTGGAATTTCAGGTTTCCGAAAAAAACAGGCGGGAATCAAGCCAATTTGTAAACAGCTTTGTTGATGATTTTCTGTACAGAGGAACAACGCCGGACATTGAGTGGGAACTTGAAGCGATAAAGAGGATGCTGCCGGGCATCGGCCTTGAAACGGTAAACGCGGCGGTCAGCTCGTATTTTGTTGACGACGACCTTACGGTCATTGTCGCCGCTCCCGAAAAAGAAACCGTCCCGGCCCAGGACGCGCTGGAACGCCTGATCCGGGAAAGCCGTGAAGCCGCCTCTCCGCCCGCCGCCGCGGTTTCACGCGGCGACCCGGTAAGTCAGGCGCCGGCGCCCGGCCTTGTCATAGAGGAAAGCCGGGATCCCTCCGGGGCCGTGCTGTGGACGCTGAGCAACGGCGCCAAACTCATCCTTAAAGAAACGGCAAACCGCAACAACGCCCTGAGCCTTTACGCCCTGGCAAAGGGCGGTGAAAGCAGCGTTCCACTGGAAGACGACATATCCGCCTATATGGCCCGGGAAATGCAAAACGCGTCGGGTCTGGGGCCGCTGGACAAACGGGAACTTTCCCTGTTCCTTTCCGACAAACAGCTTTCCCTGTCGTTTTGGACAGACACCTATGTCAGGGGAATCAGCGGGGAGACTTCGCTTAGGGATGTCGAAAGTTTTTTCCAGCTTTTGTACCTGAACTTTACCCAGCCCCGGATTGACGACGCGGGCTTTAACCTCGTCCGGGAAACGCGGCGAACCAGCCTGCTCCAGGAAGAAGACGATCCTGAAACGATCTTTTCCCGGGAAGTAACCAAATTTGTGTACGGCGGCCACCCCCGCTTTAAGCCGCTTGAACTTTCGGACCTGGATCGCCTGGACAGGGAAAAAGCCGTTTCTTTCCTGAAAAAAACCTCCAACCCTTCCGATTATACCTTTGTGTTTACCGGCAGCCTGGGGCCGCCGGAGGACGGCCGTTTCCCGCTGATCCGCGCACTGGCGGAAACCTGGATCGCCGGTATCCCCGGAACGGGAAGCGCCGGCTACCCCGAAACGTGGAACAGTTGGGACGATCCGGGCATAACAAGGCCGGGACGGACGGAACTGACCTTCCGTAAGGGAAAGGAACAAAAGGCCCTGGTTTACATGATCTGGTTTAACAAAACCCCGTGGACGGAAAGGACCAATGCCGTAACCCTGGCGGCAAACGAATACCTGGACATTGTCCTTAACGATGAAATACGGGAAAATCTGGGCGGCGTTTATTCCATATCGCCGTATCTTTCGCTTGCCGTGGCGCCGGAAGGCGAGCTTTCACTGGGAGTGTTCTTTATCTGTGACCCGGAACGGGCGGGAGAGCTTAGAACCGCGGTCAAAGAACGCCTTGTCCGGATTGCGGAAGGCCAAATAGACGAGGAGATACTTGTCCGGGCAAAAGAGGCCATGGTTAAAGAGTTTGGACAATCCATGGAAAACAACGGATTTATCGCCCGGAATTACGCCAACTTTAACCTTATTCTTGACATCCCCCTTTCCCGTCTTGACGAGCGGCCTGAATTCTACCGTTCGGTTACCGCCGCGGAGCTTCGGCAGGTACTGGAACAGGTTTTGGCAAATGGTCCCGGGGAGGTAGTTCTTTTCCCGGAATAGGGTTATACTATTGCATCTAAAACCACCGTTTCAAAATTTGACATTTTGAAACGGTGGCTATTGTAATCTCCGCCAGCCGCCGGAGTTATCGGAGGATTTATGAGTACCCTGGGCATTATCAATTCTGATCCCGAGATAAAAAAGAAAATTGAATCCGCGTTCAGCCATGTGCCGGTCAACAAATACGATCTCCTTTTTCTTGTAGAGGAAAAGGAGATCCTTGAATTTCTCAACTATGCGTTGCCGGAACTGGTGTTAATTAACTTTTCCGATCCTTCCATTAACATAGCCGAGGTTGTATCGCATATCCAGAACGACAAGTGGATACTTAATTTTGGCATTGTCGGTCTGTTTTCCCACGAAAAAGATCGGGAAGAAGCCCTCCTCAAAAAGTACAAAGCCATCAATATCCTTACCCTGCTGGACAATTACCGGCTTCGTACTCACCTGGTAAAAAACATTCAAATTATTGAGGAAAACTACCAGATTATCTTCCAGAGGGAATTTACCAAAAACCTTTTGGACAGCGTTTCCGGAAGTTTTACGATAGAAAACGATCTGCTTGCGGTTCCCCTTTATTCCGGTATCGGCGCGACGATCCTCGCCCAGCGGGGGCTTATTACGCCGGACAGCAAAATGCACCTGCAGCTTTCCCTTTCCGAGCTTATTGTCAACGCCATTGAGCACGGTAACTGCGGCATCAGTTATGAGGAAAAAACCGACGCTCTTAACAATGGTATCTCTCCGATAGATTTGAT
>JAIROH010000188.1 GCA_031257595.1 Treponema sp.
TGTCGGTACACTAGGGTAATAGGCCGGCGCATGTGCCGGCTAGTGCCACAGGCCACGCCCTTACCAACAAAAAGAGCCTGGGTACCCAGGCTCTTTTTGTTTTTCTGTTAACCGTTAACGAAACTTTAGAAACAACCTTGTCAAGAGGAAGACAACGCCTCCCCCTTAACAAGACTTTAGTTAGAACGCGTACTTGATCCAGACGCCGACACCGATCTCAATGTCTTTCTGTTTAGCATCGTCGGCATTAATTCCGGCAATAGGGATCTCAAGACCGGCTTTGAGTTTTTCGCTGATATCGTATTCGGCATAGGGTTTGAACGTAAGACCGGTAGTCCCGTCACCGCCAAAGAATCTTTGGTCTGAACCGTCAAGACCGCCGGTACCGCTAAGTTCGGCGCCGATCTTAAGGGGAATACTGGGCAGGGTGTAGCCAACGTTGAGTTTGGCGATTTCGGCGATGTAGTTGTCAGGATCAGCAATGACATAGTTGAAATGGTACTCTATGCCAAGGCCGAACGCGAAATCCGCGGTAACCTTCAGATCAATCTTGTCGGCCACTTTGGTACCATCGGCAAAAACACCGTAGTCCCCACTGCTTTTGACTCCAGTGGTATTGAAGTCATATTCAACCTCAAAACCAAGGGTCGCGGGACCGGCGGCAAGGCCGGCATAACCGACGTTAAAATGGAGAGCGGCGAAAAGCGGACTGGTCCCGAACTTTTCCAAATCCTTATACGCAGATGGAAGCGTACCCTCGCCAACAACATCCGCTACGGTAACCGCCCAGGTGGAAAGCGCAAAAGTGAGGGTTCCGGGACCGGCGGGAAGCTCGTAAAAGCCTTTGAGGAAATTGTCCCCGTGAGGCGCATAAGGATACGAGTCCTCTTGAAGGACAATCCCCGTACCGGCTTGAATACCGACGCCGATGGAACCGGGGCCAAGCTCTGTTTTGCCTTCACCGCTAATTTCGGTGTACAGGACAGGGGTTAATTTTCCCTTATTTCCTTCGGTCAGGTTGTTGAATTCAAGACCGCCCTTGACAGTCGCCTGGGCAAACGTGAAGGAAACGAGGACAGTGGTTAACAGAAAAAGAATTGCAAGTTTCTTCATTTAAATCCTCCTATAGAAAGTTAAATGCTCTTATGACAATACTGTCTTTATGGAAGATTGTCAAGTATCTGAAATAAAAATATCTTTTTTTTTAAAAAAAAAGATATTTTTTTCTGCCGGCGGAGTTTCCCCGAAACTGCGGTTTTTGGGAAGATAATCCTGAAATTCGCGAAAAAGGAAAGAAAAAAGGGGGATTTTCTTCCAAAACCTTCTTCGCCTTATTCGACTTTGTGGTTAAATATTCTTAAGTATACGCATATGGGTTCAAGTCCCAATAATTCCCGGTGAAAATATCCGTAGCAAGCAATAAATTATTATTAAGCAAGAAAATTACGGTAGAGGTTTTCTTTTTAAAGTTGCAAGTAATTTTTAAAACATCACCACGAAGGACACGGAGTTAGGGGTTAATTTGATGGTCTTTTCCGTTTTGGTCTTTGCCTTGTCGACGGAAGGCTCTTTTTTTCCTGTAAATAAAGCAAAACCACGTTTTACGCCTTATATATAGAAACGGCCGCTTCAACCGGCCCCTGTTGTTGTCCTTTGGCACAGCATAGGGTATCTTTTGTTAGAGGAGACGCAATTATGGAGACAACGCACATCATCGATCCGCAGCTTGCTTTTGAGCAATTTATGGCAAGCATGCAGGAGCTCAGGAAAAGCCAGGAGGAAACCGCTCGGCAGCTAAAGGAAACCGACAAGCAGATGAAGGAAACCGACAAACAGATGAAGGAAACCGACAAGCGGGTCGGGGCGCTTACCAACCGTTTCGGCGAAATGGTCGAGTACATGATACTTCCCAATCTGGTAGCAAAATTTGGCGAACTGAACTTTACGTTCACCAAAGCCAATCGTACAGAAATAACGGACCACAAACATAACATCATTACCGAAGTCGACGCATTTTTGGAAAACGGCGATATGGTGATGATTGTTGAAATCAAAACCAAACCCAACAGCGATGATATAGACGATCATATTGAACGGATGGAAAAACTGCGGAAATACGCGGATTTACACAACGACAAGCGGCAATACCTTGGGGCGATGGCGGGGGTGGTTTTTAGCGAGAGTGAAAAGATCTATGCCCTGAAAAAGGGGTTTTATGTGATTGAGCCGTCCGGCGAGACTTTTACGATTACCGAGCCTACCGGCAGCTATCATCCCCATGTGTGGTAGATAGGAATTCAACAAGATCGTATTCAACAGATAAAGGTCTACTCTGATAGTTTTGGCTAAAACCCACGTCGCCGGGGATGATACATGCGCATGCGCCTGCCCCACTAAGCAGCGACGTTGGCAACTACGTGGCCGTGAGTTTTGCTCCCATTAGAAAATTTGATTCGCAAGCGGGTCCATACCCCGCCCCTCTGGGGCGATTTGAACCCGGCAAGGATTTATTTGTTGGGGGTATGGACACGCATAATATCCATACCTTGCAGAACGACGATACCCTGCCGCTCTGCGGCGGGGAGAGTCATTTTGCCAGAACAACAGGGTCAAACCCCGGCGCTTTTGTAAAGTTCAACGTACTGTTTTGCCGACTTTTTCCAGGAAAAGTCCTGTTTCATCCCGCGTATACGCATCGCCAGGATGTCTTCGGGTTTGTTGTACCAGGCCCAAACGGCCCAGCCGACGGTATTGTATATCGCGCTGGGGGTAAGGTCGTTAAACATAAAGCCCGTACCTCCACCCGATTCCTGGTCGTAGTTTACCACCGTATCGGCAAGGCCTCCCGTGTTGCGGACTATCGGAAGGGTTCCGTACACAAGAGAGTACATCTGGTTAAGGCCGCATGGCTCGTAACGGCTCGGCATAAGGAAAAAATCCGATCCGCCTTCTATTAAATGGGAAATTTCTTCGCTGTAACCGATGTGGGCCCTGAAGTTGGAAAGCCGCGAACCAAGACTGCGGATTTCGTTTTCCGCCCAAATTTCCCCCGATCCAAGGAATACAAACTGAAGGTCCATGTCCCGGCAAATTGACCAGGCCGAGCCGTAGGAAGGGCCGAAAAGTTCCCCAATTCCTTTCTGTTCGGCGAGACGGCCAATCATGCCGATAACGGGTATGTCGGCGGATTCTTTAAGGCCGAAACGGCTCTGGAGGGCCGCTTTGGCCTTTGCCTTGCCGCTTAAGTCTTTTGCCGAATACGGCGCCGGAAGGAATTTGTCCTTTTGGGGATTCCATACACCGGTATCTATGCCGTTCAGTATCCCCGAATAATCGGAACGCCTTGAATTAAGCGGGCCGTCAAGACGGAAGCCCTGGGCCTGGGTCAGGGTTTCCCTGGCGTAGTTGGGAGAAACGGTGTTGAGCCTGTCGGCGGAATTGATTCCGGCTTTGAGGAGGTTCATCATGTTCCAGTCGTCAAAACCCGCCTGGTAAAATACGTCCCAGCCAAGGCCGGTATAGGAAAAGTTGTCTTTGGCGTAAATGCCCTGGTAACCCAGATTGTGTATCGTGAGTACCGAAACGGTATTGGCGAAAGAGCCTTCCTCGCTTGAAACCCCTCGGCGTTCGCCGTACCTGAGAAAAACCGGAACCAGGGCGGCGGGCCAGTCGTGGGCGTGGACCACGTCGGGGTACCAGTGTATTTTCCGGCAAAGCTGAAAACAGGAACGGCAAAAAAACGAGAAACGGCGGGGGTTGTCGAGAAAATCCGGTTCCGGGGGGCTGCCGTAGATCCCGTCCCTGCCGAAAAATCCTTCGTGGTCGATAAAATACACCGTAACGGGATTTTCTTCCGGCGCGGACTTTTTGCCGTTTTCTCCGGGCAGTTCGGCCGTGTACACCGCGCACCATTCCTCTCCGCCGCCCGCGGGAACCCCCATGGCGCCTTCAAGCTTTTTTAACTTTCCCCGGTCTATACCGTAATACCGGGGAATGACAATCCTCACTTCGTGGCCCAGAGCCGCCAGCGCGGCGGAAAGTGAAGATACCGCGTCGGCAAGGCCGCCTGTTTTGACAAACGGCACGGCCTCGCTCGCGGTCATCAGGATTTTCATTTAAAAGGAATCCACCATCGAAAGGCCGTTTTCCTTAATCAGGGCAAGGCCTTTGTCATGATCCTCCAGTTTGAAGATAACCACGGCCTTTCCCACGTTTCCTTCAAGAGAGGCGTAGAGGTATTCGATGTTGACGCGGCTTTTCCGGAACAATTCCATCACCCCGGCAAGACTGCCCGGCTTGTCTTCAATCTCAACCGCGGCAACATTGGTGATGCGCGTCGTAAAGCCCGCGCCGGTAAGGGCCTTAACGGCCTTGTCCTGGTCGTTGACGATAAGCCGCAGGATCCCGAAATCCGCCGTGTCGGCAATGGATATCGCGCGAAGATTAATGCCCGCGTCGGCAAGTACCCTGGTTACTTCTCCCAGACGGCCGGCGTTATTTTCAAGAAAAACCGAAATCTGTTTTATCTCCATTTTTTCTTTCTCCTTATATATTCCGCTGCGTTAAATCTTCCGGTTGTCGATAACCCGTTTGGCTTTACCGATGGAACGTTCGATGGTTTTCGGCTCCACAAGCTTGACGTTGACCGCTATTTGCAGTTTGCTTTTCATCACATTTTGAATCCTCGCGCGGAGCGCCTCAAGGCCTTTGGTTTCATCGCTGAAAAGCTCTTTCTTTACCTCAACCTGAAGTTCCACTTCGTCCAGATGGGTCGCTCCCCGGTCAACGACAATCAGATAGGCCGGTTCGGTACCTTCAATTTCAAAAAGCGCGTGCTCTATCTGGCTGGGGAAGACATTGACTCCGCGGATGATCAGCATGTCGTCGGTACGGCCGAACAGGCGGTGCATTTTTACCATGGTACGTCCGCAGGGACAGGGATCTTCCATAAAGTAGGTGATGTCCCTGGTCCTGTAGCGGAGCAGGGGAGTGCCTTCTTTGGTCAGGGTGGTAAATACCAGCTCGCCTTTTTCTCCCGCGGGGAGGGACTTGCCGGTTTCGGGGTCGATGATCTCCGGAAAAAAGAGGTCTTCGTTAATATGCAGGCCGTCCTGGGCTTCGCATTCGAACGAAACCCCCGGGCCGATGATCTCGGTAAGGCCGTAGATGTCGTAGGCTTTCATTTCGTAACGGCTTTCGATCTCCTTCCGCATGTTTTCGCTCCACGGCTCGGCGCCGAAACAGCCCTTGCGAAGGGGGAGTTTGCGGAGGTCTATGCCCGCTTCGGCGGCTTCTTCGGCCATGTAAAGGGCGTAGGAAGGGGTACAGGTCAGCATCGTCGAGCCAAAGTCCTGCATAACCATAAGCTGCCGGGCGGTATTGCCGCTTGACATGGGGAGGACTTCGGCGCCCAGCGTCATCGCCCCGTAGTGGGCGCCCGGCCCCCCGGTAAACAGGCCGTAGCCGTAACAATTTTGAACAATGTCGTCCCTGGTACAGCCCGCCGCGGCCATCGTCCGAGCCATGGATTCGCGCCAGATGTCGATATCGTTGCGGGTATATTCGTCCACGACAGGTTTGCCGGTGGTTCCCGAACTCATATGGACTTCCACAATCCTGTCCTTGGGGCAGGCCAAAAGGCCGTGGGGATAATTTTCCCGCAGGTCGTCCTTGGTGGTAAACGGAAGCTTTTCGATGTCCTTCAGGGAGTTGATATCCCTCGAAGTAATTCCCAGGGCGGTCATTTTTTCCCGGTAAAAGGGAACCCGGTCGTACAG
>JAIROH010000265.1 GCA_031257595.1 Treponema sp.
CGGCTTGCCGCCTCCTTGTGTTCAAGCCGTGTCGAGATTAGCTTGGTAACGCCGGACTCTTCCATCGTAACGCCGAGGAGGGTAGCCGCGCCGGTTACGGTTTTTTTGTTGTGGGTGATGACGATAAACTGGCTTCCCCTGCCGAATTCCCTAAGCAGGTGAACAAAGCGAATAACGTTGTTTTCGTCCAGGGCGGCGTCAATTTCGTCAAGCAGGCAGAACGGCGACGGCTTTACCATGTAGGTGGCGAACAGCAGAGCCACCGCGGTCATCGACCTTTCACCCCCCGAAAGAAGGGTGATGTTTTCAAGCTTTTTCCCCGGAGGCTGGGCGAATATCTCGATCCCCGATTCAAGCACGTGGTTCGGGTCGGCAAGGCGCAGCTCCGCCCGGCCGCCGCCGAAAAGCCGGCGAAACATATTGTGAAAGTTTTTCTTTATTTTATTGTAGGTAGCCAGAAACAGCTCCGACGATTCCGCCCGGATTTCGGCGGTCATCGCTTCAAGATCCGCCCTGGCTTTTTCCAGATCGGCAAACTGGCCGGAAAGAAATTCGAAACGCTCCCTGGTTTCGGCGAATTCTTCCGGGGCCATAAGGTTAACCTGCCCCAGATCCTTGAGTTTCCCCCTCGCGCCGGAAAGGTTTTCCCGAAGCTGTGAAGGCTGGGCGGTAATCGTGAAGATACGCTCTTCAAATTCCATAAGGTCCCGTGAATGGGTTTCCCGAAAGTTATCCTGAATATTCCGGATTTCCGTTTCGGCCTGTACCAGATCAAGGTGAATTTTTTCAAGCGATTCCTGTATTTTCGCCAGATCCGCGCCGCGTTTTTTAAGGTTCTCCTGTTTACCCGCGGCATCGCCGCTTTTAAGGCTTATGTCCTTTTCAAGCTTTTCAAGATCCGCCGAAAGTTCCGCGCCGCGTTTTTCTATATTGGCGATTTCCGCCTCGGCGCCGGCAATCCGGGCGGCCAGATCCTCCTGTCGGCGGCGGTCCCCGGCAAGCTCTTCGCGGATCTGGCCGCGCAGGGCCTCCTGGCCGGCCAGCTCCCGTCTGAGCAGCCGGGCCTGTTCCTCCGCCGCCTGAGCCTGGGCGTCCATGCGGGCGCGGTTTACCCGGAGTTCTTCCAGCGTCGCCCGGTACTGATCGATCTTGCCGGAAAGCTCCTGGTTGCTGGCGCGCAGGGCGACAATGGCGGCGCGCTGCGCCTGGATCCCTTCCGCGGCGGAACGTATTTTCGCGTCCAACTCCCGTTTCCGGGTGATAATCCCCTGGGGGGCGACAAATTCGTCGATAAAGGCCGGGGTACTTTTACGGTAACTTTCAAACACCGCCGCGGCCTTTTCGGCAAGTTCCGCCGCGCCGCCGAGGGCCTGGGCCAGGCTTCCGGCGAAACGGCTTAGCTCTTCCGGCTGGGGCAGGGCGCCGCCGGAACGGGCGTGGTCCGCGGCCGCGGCCAAATCCCCAAGGAGGGTCTCGCGGCCCGCAAGCAGGGTCTTGAGCTGGCCCAGGGTTTCGGTAAGGGCCGCCTCGGCGGCGCGGCGCTCCTGAACGGAATAACCGGCCTCTCTAAGACCCGCGTCCAGGGCGGCGACAATATCGTCGGTAATGGCTTCAAGGTCTTTTTCAAGGCCGGCTCTTTCGGCGTCAAGGCGGCGTATCTCTTCTTCCTTTTCCCGGACGGTTCTGTCGTTTTCCGTTATCCGGGACGAAGCAAGCTGTATGCTCTCCTCAAACGAAGCAATGTTCACCTCAATATCGCTTACCTGTTTGCGCAGATCCCGTACAACCCTGTCCTGCTCTTCCGTTTCCCCGGCAAGTTCCTGTATTTTTACGCCTACGGCGCGTTCCCGGTCTTCGGTCTGCTCTATTTTAAGCCGGTTCTGGGCGCTCTGCTCGGAAAAAAGCCGGGCTTCTTTTTCACGGGCGCTTTTTTCCACCGAGAGACCGTAGATGTTTTTCTGATATTCCACAAGCCGTTCTTCGAGAGAGTTAACCGCGTCGAGGTTTTCTTCAAGCGAACGGCTTAGCGCGTCGATTTCCGTCCGTACGGCGTCCCTCTGCCCGGTTTTTTTGCGGAATTCTTCGTCGCGGCCGTCTTTTTCGTAACGGAACTGCTTGAGTCTAAGGAGCTGAATGTCCAGTTCCAGGTGAAAGATTTCTTCCCTAAGGGTCCGGTATTTGAGGGTCTTTTCCGACTGGTTTTTCAGACTGTCGTAGCTCCGGCGTACCTCGCCAAGGATCCCCTCGACCTGGCGCATGTTTTCTTCGGTTTTTTCAAGCTTTCGCTCGGCTTCGGCGGAACGCACCTTGTAGCGGGTAATGCCCGCCGCTTCCTCAAACAGGTAACGCCGTTCTTCGGGTTTACTGGACAGGAGCTGGTCGATTTTACCCTGTTCCATCACCGAATAGGCCGCTTTGCCGACCCCGGTATCCCAAAACAGCTCCTTCACTTCTTTGAGGCGTACGATATTGCCGTTGATGTAGTATTCGCTTTCCCCGGAACGGTAAAGCCGGCGTTTAATCTCCACTTCGCTCATTTCCAGGGGGAGAAGGCCTTCTTCGTTGGTCAGGGTCAGGGTAACTTCCGCCACGTTGAGGGGTTTACGGTTTTCGGTGCCGTTAAAGATAACGTCTTCCATCTTTTCGGCCCGGAGCGTTTTCGCCGCCTGTTCGCCCAGGACCCACTTGACCGCGTCGACGACGTTGGACTTTCCGCAGCCGTTCGGCCCCAAAAGAGCGGTAATGCCGTCCGAAAATTCAACCTGAGTACGGTCGGCGAAAGACTTAAAACCAAAAATATCAAGACGTTTCAGGAACAAGGAAAACTCCGTACTATGCCGGGAATCGCCGGAACTTAAAGATTGGACTTGTTCAACAACCTATTTTACTGAACCCTATCGGGTTCGGGTTGTTGAACAAGTCTCGCAAAATGCTCCGCATTTTGCAGGTTTTATAAGGAATTTGTTCGATAACTG
>JAIROH010000045.1 GCA_031257595.1 Treponema sp.
AGCCCAAGCAACCATTCAACAGGAACAGCCCAAAGTTCCTGACCTTGACCCCAACTGGAATACGCCCTTTAACCAGTATCAAACGAAAGGCAAGTTAAACCCCGCGGATATTCCGGCAACCATACAGTTTGATAAAAAACACACCTTGTTTTTCACGCCGGAAACAAGCGATGAGGATATAAAGAAACTCTGTGAAAAATTACCCCTCAAAGAAGTTGCTGATGTAATCTGGAAATTCGAAAACTACAGGAAAGGCGATACCATTCCCTCTCCCGTTTCAAAAGGTATTTCGTTCATGGTCCCCCGTCTCATGTTTGAAGCTCCCTATTCGGGAGCAGCACAAGGCGGATTGTTGTTTGCCGACCCCGATACCATCTTTGCAGCTTTTGATTGGAACATCGGCGAATATGTTGAATCCCGCCTGACTGAAAGCGAATTCAATATCGGCGAAACCGGAAAAGGTTACTTCATAGATATAGACGGAAACCGCCTCCAGTACACCGCCGCCGAAAAAGACCAGTTCTTACCCCACTTTTCTGACGCTGAAATATGGACACCTGCCAGTCTTTGCTATTGGCTTGACAAGCGCCTAAAACAGGAAGATATACCGCAGCCACAAATGCTGGAATGGCTGCGCCGTAACATTGAATACTTAACGGATACCCGCAAACTACCCCTTAACAGTCTCATGGTGGCGAAATACGCCCTCCTCCATAAACTGCTTTCAAAAATTACCAACGCCCGCCAACAGGCAAAAAATAACTCCTTTTCCCTATTTGAAAGGGAAGTGCGCAAGACCCTGGACTTCAAAACGGGTTTTTCTTTTAGCGCCGGAATGTACGACCATTTGCCAATGTACCGCGGCGCATACAAGTTCAAGAAACACTATTTGGGAAGCGCCAAAATTCCCGATGATTTCAACAACGAGGAACTTGAATGCGCAAAGGCGATAGACGAGGAACCGGAAGTTGAATTCTGGCTCCGTAATGTTGACCGGCAGTCCCTTTCATTCCGCCTTCCCACGTCTACCGACTGGTTTTATCCCGATTTTCTGGCGCAGCTTTGCGACAGCCGTATACTGGTTGTGGAATACAAAGGCGAAAACCTTGTTTCCAATAACGACACCAAAGAAAAAGCCAACATCGGCGAAATATGGGCCAGGCTCTCAAAAGGCAAAGCGCTGTTCCTGCTTGCCACAATCAAGAAAGGCGGCAAAAGCCTTGCCGGGCAAATAAAAGAAAAAATCGAAGGATAAATGAATATGCCTGATTGAATGAGCAAATTTTCTTATGGTGAAAAGGCAAAGGCTGGCCGGGAAACAGCCAACTTCCTGGTCAGCCCAGGTTCATTTCTTTCATTCTTTCTTACAAGTTTTCGGCCGGGCATGAAGAAATTAAGGAGGGGAGCCAGGGGCGTATAGATGGCGGCCGGAAGGGCCTGTTCCTCAAAACCCGTGATGCGGTTTCTTGACATAAACAATTTAATTGTATATAGTTAGTGTCTGTCCACAAAGTCTGTTACTTTGCGGACAGACCTTGCATTTTCGCAGACTTTAGGCTGCGAAAATGCGATTTTCAAGGAAGTTTGTCCACAATGTGTCTACATTATGGACAAACTCTAGTTAAACTCTTTCTGGGGGTGTAGCTCAGTTGGCTAGAGCGCTTGAATGGCATTCAAGAGGTCAGGGGTTCAATTCCCCTCACCTCCAGATCTTATTCACTGCTATTTTGGAAAACAGGCGGGTTTCCACGCCTGTTTGTTTTTTCCTGAGCACCAGGATTGGGCAGCCAGTAAAGCCGGCCCAACTCCCATGCGTATGAATACTCCGCTTCGCCATTTCCGGCGGGGTATACGGCAAGGTTTGCAAGGGCGGCGGCCCTAAAGGACAGTTCCGGCGGAGAAGGCAGTTTGTCTGCCAGGGCATAGACACATTCCACGTCACCGGAGCCCAGAACGGCCGGGGCAAGAAAGGGTTTTTTCCAGCGGGCAAGAACGGCGGATTCCGGAAGCGGCGGGAAAGGCATGTCAAGACAGGGGCCGAAAAAAGACAGTTTTTCCGGGGAACCGGTACAACAGGAAACAGCCGGCAGTTCCGGCGGGGATCCCCCCAATGGGGATTTTTCCGGCAGGGCGGAAAGGACAAATTTTCCGCCGCCAAGAAGTTTTCGCATTTCCACGGCGGCCGTTTTAAGTTCCTCGCCCCGAAGGGGACGGGAAAGCAGGGCCAGGGGAGCGACAGCGGGAAAAGAAAAAGCGCCGTCAAGGCCAAGGGCGAAGATTTGCTGGCGGAATTTTTCAATAAAAAAAATCGCATTCCTGTGGGGAACAAGGACGGCGAACAAAAAAGATCCGGCGCGATCTGTTTTCATGGGCTTCCCTTTCATGATAGAATGTTACCATGAAACACAAAACCATGGTACTGACAACTCGCTTTACAGAGCTTCTTTCACAGTGGCCGTCCGTGGAATGTATTTCCCTTAACGAGGCCGCCAATGCTTCCCCGCTGGATCCCTACTTTGCCCTGATTCTGGATGTGTACTACAAAGGAACAATTCCTTTCCCAAAAGAACGTTCACGTCTCTATGGCCCGGATGCGGCAGCTTTTGAAACATCCGGAAATGGCAACAAGGATCGGTTTTTAATCGGGGATATTCCCTTGCGGTTTGAATTTAAATCGCTTGAAAAGATCGAAGAACTTGTTTCCATAGCGGACACAAAACAGGAATCCCTCTGGCTTATCAAGGATTCGGGAACCTACGCTTATTACCGCCTTGCCAACGGCGAAATACTTTTTTCACGGAACGGCTGGATTGACGGAATGCGGAAACGGCTGGCTTCCCTGAGCGGTGATTTCTGGAGCCAGATGAGAGCGTTGAGTCAGTCGAAGATGGAACATCTGTTAAGTGATCTTGGGGCGGCCCTTATCAATAACGATGATTTTCATTATCTTGTGTCGTCCGCGCTGTTCATCAAGACCGCCTGCCTTGCCCTGTTCTGCATCAATCGCTGTTTTGAACCGTCCCACCGGGGCTATTCAAAAAAAGTGCTTGGACTACCGGTTCTGCCGGAATCCTACAAAGCCCAGTTTGAAACCTTTATCCAAGGAGGTGCGGATTTAACCATGGAACGGAAATACAGCCTCGCGCAGCTTATCACAAAAGGGATCATCGGTCTCTAACAATCAGCTAAAAAAATTCGGTCAGGTATTTCCGGTAACGTTCGGGGATAAACTGTTTCTGTAACGCGGGATTGTTCCGATCTTCGTTGTTGGCCGCATGATGAAAGGTACGCCAGAGCGTTTCCCACGCGTCAAGGCCGCCTAAATCCACGGACGTTTCGCGGCGGGATTCGCCGGTTTCGGTAATAGTCCCGGCAACAATCTCCGTCCTGTCCTTCCCACCGCCGCGTAAAATCAGGCGGCGTTTTTCGTCAATCACCGCCCAGGGAACGCCGCCAAAGCGGGCGGTAAAATGATCCGCCAAAAGGGGCAGGACAAAATGATCCGGGGAGCAGCGGGCGGTATAACGGCCGCCGTCTTCCGGCTTAAAGCGGAGCAGTCCCCTCAGACGGTCAAATTCCCTGACGGTTTTGTAAGCGGCGGCCTGTACCTTTTCGGTATCGGGATCAAGTATATCGGTCCGGGCTTTTTCGGCGGCCATGCGGCCGTTTTCTGTTTCCATCCCCGCCGCCTCCGCTGCGCCGATAACTTTTTCCACAAAGCGCCGAACCGCGGCCGCGGGGGATTGTTCGCTGAGCAGGGCGTGGATCGCGTCATTGCAGGCGTCCGGAGAAATTTCTTCAAGGCGTTCCAGTATCCGATCCGGACGGGAAAGGTTATTTCCGGCAAAGCGATTACGATCTTCCACAGACCCTTCACCGCCAAAAAGTTCTCCCTGGCTCATTCATCCTCCCTGCAAAAATACGAGGTGATTTCAAAATTGCAATTTTGAAACCGGCCCCCCTTCTAAAATTCAAACAACGGCAGCTGTAATGCCTCTTCTTCATCGGCAAGGATCCGCCGCAAACGCCGGGGATTGTCGGGCCTGTCAAGGAAATTTCCCCCCAGCGTGATAAAATACCGCGCCCGTTTTAACACAACCCCAATCCGTTTAAGGCCGTCAAAACTCAAGGGCCTTGAACGGCGTACCTCTATGATACGCCGGGCGCTTTTCGCCCCTATCCCCGGCACCCGGAGGAGTTCTTCGTAGTCGGCGCTTTTTATCTCCACGGGAAAGCAGTCAAGACGCCGCAATGCCCAGGCGGTTTTCGGATCAAGAACGGAATCCAAAAAGGACGCTTCCGGCGCGACTATCTCATCAGGGCTAAAACGGTAAAACCTCATCAGCCAGTCGGCTTGGTAAAGCCGGTGCTCCCGTATCAAAAGGTTCCGGGGCGCTTCCCGGATTGCGGGTAAAACCCGGACTGCCGGGTCGCCGTCCCAATAATCCGGCAGCCGCGGGTCGGGAATCCCGTTCGGGGCCGTGACAGGCATGTACGCCGAATAGTACACCCGGCGCAGAGCATACTTCCGGTACAGCGCCCCGGCAAGGCCGATGATTGTACGGTCATCCTCGCCGCTTGCCCCTACGATAAGCTGGGTACTCTGGCCCGCCGGGGCGTATACCGGGGCGGATTTAAGCTGATGGCTACGATCCTCTTCGATTTCGCGGGAAACCCTGGAAACGTCGTTCATCGCGCCGAAAATAAGTTTTCCCGATTTTTGGGGCGCGAGATTTTTCAGGCTTTTTTCCGTAGGAAGCTCTATGTTGGCGCTGAGCCTGTCCGCCCACAGCCCCGCCTCGCGGATCATCGCCTCTCCGGAACCCGGTATAATCTTAAGATGAATGTAACCGTTAAAGTTCATGTTTTTACGCAGGGTTTTGGCGACGGCGATAAGTTTTTCCATGACGATGTCGGGATCGGAAAAAATCCCCGAAGAAAGAAAAAGGCCCTCAATATAGTTGCGGCGGTAAAATTCGGACGTAAGCTCAACCAGTTCGTCAGCCTTAAAACTTGCCCGTTCAATATCAGACGAAACCCGGTTTACACAGTACGCGCAGTCAAAACGGCAGACATTGGAATACAGTACCTTGAGGAGACTTACACAGCGCCCGTCGCCTGTCCAGGAATGGCATACCCCGGCGGGAACCCGAACGCCGAACCCTTCCGTACCAGAAGGTTCCGGCGAAACGCGGCATGCGCTTCGTTGAAAAGATGAACTTCCCGACGAAGCGCATGAGGCGTCATATTTCGCCGCTCCCGAAAGGATTTCAAGCTTGGAATTCAATTCCATTCGATAACTATACACCTGTTTAGGAAATTACGCAAGAGAAATTACTGTCTGACATGCCTTTTTTATGTTGTTGTAACAGGCCGGGACTTTAAGCTAAACTATAGCCGTGGGTATAAATTCC
>JAIROH010000058.1 GCA_031257595.1 Treponema sp.
GCCGGTCTTCTTCCGATCCGTCCGCCCTTTCGTCAAAAAATTTCCGCAGCGCGAGGACCGAATCCTCGTTTCCCCGCGCGAGGATTTTCAGGCTTTCCACAAGGCCCTTGTCGTCGCAAAAACCCAGGGCAAAAACCTCGTTACCGGCCGAATCGGCTATTTCCGCGCTGAGGGTGAGAATGGCTTTTTGGGTAAAACGTTTCGCGGCCTGCATACAAAATGGTGAGTTTGACAGTACGCGGAAACCACCGAAAACTAAAGTTTTTTGGGTTCCCGCGCGTACCATTCAGACTCAGTCCAAAGTCTAAGCCGTTTGCCGCCGCCGTGGCAAGGCCACGAAAATTCGGTGTCTGTCACCTCCTGGGTCTTGAAAAAAAGCGGCGGGCCGGCCTATAGTAGAACCATACGGATCATGACGATACCGGTATCAGAATATATGCTCTCCGCAGTTCACATGAGTAAATGAAAAGGATAATGGGATGAAAACAGTTCAATTAAGTATAGAACTCCCCAACATGGTTACCGCCACTGAATTTGAACTAAAAACCCTTTTGGCGTCAAGGTTGTATGAAAAAGAGGCGTTGTCCCTTGGACAGGCGGCAAGGGTCGCGGGTTTGTCAAAAAGGGCTTTTATCGAAATTCTTGGCAATTACCAGGTATCCATCTTTTCTGAACATGAATCGGACCTTCGCTCTGACATAGCCAATGCCTAAGGTCATTACCGATACCAGTTGTCTTATTGTTTTGTCCAACATTGGACAAGTGGATATTTTATGCAAACTCTACAAGACAATTTCAATTACACCGGAAGTAGCGGCGGAATTTGGCGAGGTTTTATCGGAATGGGTATATACTACCCCTGTTGCCGATCCCTTAAAAACACGCATGCTACAAAACGATCTGGAATTGGGTGAAGCAAGCACTATCGCGCTGGCTGTTGAAACACCGGAATCCTTACTAATACTGGACGACAAAAAAGCCAGGCGCGTAGCGGCGGATTTGGGGCTTCCATTAACCGGCACCCTCGGCGTAATTGCCAAAGCTTACCGGACAGGTGTCATTACCGATATTGCCGAAGTAATGGCGGAGCTACGGCAAAGCAATTTCCGTATCCCCCATGATTTTGAACGTATCATTCTGAACAGCCGTTAAACTAACTGGTACCGAAAAAGGTGACTGACGCCCGCTGTACCGTCCTCTCCAAACCGCATATACTCTACATTATGGGAAATTCCGGCGTTTACGCCGTCATAGAAATAGGTTCCACGGGCATACGGCTTCTTGTAGCGGAAACCGACGGGACAACGGAATGTTCCGGGGAACCGCGCCTGCGCGTTCTCGACGAGTCGAGCAGGCCCGTCGCCCTGGGGCGGGACGTGTTCAGTTCCGGGGCGGTAAGCCGGGAAAGTTTTCTCGAGTGCCTTTCGGTGCTTCAAACCTGCCGGGAACAGCTTGGCGCCTGGGGCATTGACGAGGGCGGCATACGGATCATCGCCACAAGCGCGATACGGGCCGCCCGGAACAGGGACACCTTTACCGACAGGATCAGGCGCGAAACGGGCCTTGAGGTAACGGTTGTCGAAGGAATTGAAGAAAACCGCCTTATGTACCTGGCCCTGCGCTTTGCCCTGAAAAACGACATCCCCCGGTTCTGGCGGGCAAATTCGATGATACTTGACGTCGGCGGCGGTTCTTCGGAAATCATGCTCCTGCGCCGGGGAAAAATGGTTTCTTCCCACAGCTTAAGGCTCGGTACAATACTGATGGATCAAAAACGCCGTCATGGATCGGCTTTCTTTATAGAACGTTACCTCAAGGAAAATGTCCGGAACACCCAGGATTTCCTAAACGACGAAATGAATCTTTCCGCGATAAGCGCCCTTGCCGCCGCCGGATCCGATGTCCGCCAGGCCGCCGCCCATATCGGAAAAAAGTTAAACGAATACTGCAGGATTATCGGCAAAGATGATTTTATGCGTTTTGTAAAGAGCGTGGAACACTTCAGCATCGAAGAATGCGTCAGGCGTTACAATATACCCTATGCCGACGCGGAAGGTTTTGTTCCCGGACTCCTGATATACCGGACATTTCTTGAACGAACCGCCGCGGAAGAGCTTATCGTCCCGAATATTTCGGTACGGGAAGGCTACCTTATAGACCTTGTAAGCGGCGTGGACAACGAACTGCGGAACGACTTCTATTCCCAGATAACCGCGTCGGCGGTAAACATGGGACGCAAGTACCGTTTCGACGAAGAACACAGCCGTCATGTGGCGCGGCTTTGCCTTTCCCTTTTCGACGCCCTGGAAAAAGAACACGGCATGACAGGGCACGAACGGATGATGCTTGAAACGGCGGCGATACTGCACGATATAGGAATGTTTATACGCGGTTCGGGCCATCACCGGCACGGCCAGTACATCGTCGCCAATTCGGATATCTTTGGCCTTAAAAAAGAGGAGATTGACATTATCGGGAACGTTATACGCTACCACAGGGATTCTCCGCCCTCCCCCTCGGATATTGAATACCTGGCCCTGCAGCGGGAAGAGCGGATCCTCGTGCTCAAGATGGCGTCGCTGCTCCGCGTGGCGGACGCCCTTGACCGGGGCCATTCCCAGAGAATCAAAAACATAAGCGTCGAAAAGAAAACCGAAACCCTTGTTATCCGTACCGGCGAATCGCTTGATCTTTCCCTGGAAGAAATCGGCATGAGGGACAAGGCGGATCTGTTTGAAGAAGTTTTTGGCTACAAAGTTATTCTTGGATAAGGAAAAGGATGAACGTCTATCTAAACCGTGAACTTTCATGGATTGAATTTAACCGCCGCGTTCTGGCAGAGGGGCTGCGGAAAGATCTGCCGCCGCTTGAACGGCTCCGTTTTTTGTCGATTGTGTCTTCCAATTTTGATGAATTTTTTATGGTCCGCATGGCCGGCCTTAAACGTTCGTCCGGATCGTCCCATACGGCGGACCCTTCGGGAATGAGTCCCGCCGAACAGCTTGCCGCGGCGGAAGCGAAGATTCGGCCGCTTCTCGCGGAGCTCTACCAGTGCCTTAACGGCGAAATTTTCCCCGCCCTTGCCGCGGGCGGCCTTGAATATATCCGGCCGCCTTATAACGACAGTGACGGCGAATACCTTGCCTCGTATTTTGTAAAGGAAATTTTTCCGGTGCTTACCCCGCTGCGTTTTTCCCTTACGGAAGAAGAAAACATCCCCCTTTTGACAAACGGAAGAATCTATGCCGCGTTTCTGCTTTATACGGAATATTCCGGTTCGGACCCCGCGGGCGCGGCCCGGCCGGAACGGCTTGTTTCGATTGTGGAAATACCGCCGGTGCTTGACCGTGTCGTTTTTTTGTCCGCCGGGAACACCGGCGACGCCTCCAGTGACGTTTCCGGCGAAGTTTCCAGCGGCGGTTCCGACGCGGCCAATCCGGCCGGAGGTACTTCTGCCGGAAACAATTCCGGCCGGACGCGCTGGGCCTTGCTTGACGACCTGCTGCTGTCGATGGGGGATCTTCTCTTTAAGGGCTACGGCGTTGAAGAACGAATGCTTTTTCTGATACACCGGGACGCCGATTTTTCGGTAGACGAAAGGCGGGACGAAGATTTTATCGAAGCGATGGAAGAAGTCATCGCCGGCAGGGAACATTCACCGATTGTCCGCATGGTGTATTCCCCAGGCAGTCCCCGGCTAAAGGAGCGGATAACAGGGCGCCTTGGCCTCGCGGAAAATGATGTCTACGCGCTTGACGGCCCCCTCAACCCGGGAAGTCTTTGGGGCCTTATCCGCATCGGGGGCTTTGACCGGCTCAAGGCGCCACGGAGAAATCATTATCCCCATCCGGCTTTTCCCGCCGACAGAAGCGTCTGGGACTGCATAAAAGGCGGCGACATACTTCTCGCCCTGCCCTATCATTCGTTTGATCCGGTAGTACGGTTCTTTCGTGAAGCGGCCGAAGATCCCCAGGTTATCTCGATTAAGACGGCCCTGTACCGTACCAGCGGTGATTCTCCGGTCATACAGGCCTTGGAAAAAGCGGCTCTTGACGGAAAGCACGTTACCGCGGTCGTGGAGCTTAAGGCGAGGTTTGACGAAGAACGGAACATCAACTGGGCGGTTCGGCTTGAAAAAGCGGGGGTAATCGTGATCTACGGCCTTGCCCAGCTTAAGATACACGCGAAAATAAGCCAGGTGATCCGGCGGGAACCGGGGGGCATTACCCGCTACAT
>JAIROH010000060.1 GCA_031257595.1 Treponema sp.
GCCAACATCCGTATCCGCCCTATTAGGCTTAGTTCTTTCAATACCGATACCGCCATCTTTAGCTCCGGATACCGTTTCGCAAGTTCTTCATACTGCTCCCTCCTCGTACAGGTAAACAGTTTTAACCATGGCCATACCGCGCTTCCTTCCTGTACGGAAAGCTTCGGTAATTCTAATATAACCAGTTTTATCAAATCCGTAAAGGAAGCGTTGCTCCGTCCGTTCCGCAGTTCATAGGTATTGACATACGACCGTTCCTCCGGAAGCAGGGAATGATTACAGATAACGATACTGATCACCTGATGAAGCTTTCTCCAGTCCTCGCCGCGTTTGAGCTGTTCCCCCAGCAGCCTGGCGACGTAAAAAACCAGCCGTTCCCGCATATAGAGCGCTTTTTTCACCTGTAGTTCTACGTGGATAACCGTTAACCCGCCGGCGAATCGGAGGTTTTTTTCTGGGAACTTTTTGCCAGGGAAATGGAAAGCCTGAAAACCGTAGACCAGGATTTTCCGGGACCGAGGTTAAGACGGAACAGCGGAAGAAAACAACTTGACTGGTATGTTTCGGAAACTCCGTCCCGGCAGTTAATCTGGAAAAGGTAAAGGTCAAACGGCTGTTCGGAAGAAAAGCCGAGAACGGAATTGTTTTTTGTATCGGAAACCTCAACGGCGTTTAGGCCGGCGGCCGAAGCGCCGTTTTTCGGCAGGGCCGGGGCGCCCGGCGCGGCGGAACCGGGATATACGGAAAAATGTTCCGGATCGGCAAAGGAAAGATCAAACTGGGAGGCGAAACAAAAGTCCGCTTCCGTTTTGTCCCGGTTACTAAGCGTATATGAAAAGACGACAATGTTTTTTTCAAGCTGACAACTTTTTTCTATTTCGATATGGCCGAAAGGGACGCCGCCGTCAGGCGGAAGCCTGAACGAAACCCTGCCGTGCTGCCTGTCAACGGAAGCTTCGTAAAGCTCCCGTCCGCAAAAGCGCCCGGCATTCCCCGTGCCGAAGGCCAGCGCTTCCAGCGTCTGCGGGGAAACTTCGGGATCGAGGATTCTGTCCATAAACGCGTGGCGGCGAAACGATCTGTGGGGAGAAAATGTATCCAGGTAATTCCAGCCCTTGGGCAGGTAATCAAGTTCAAAAACCGAAGCTCCTTCCGCTTTGACATAACAGTTGACGTTTTTGTCCTGAAAGAGGTATTCCGTCTTTCCGTCAAGATCAAAATCAAACGTTAGAAGCGACGGGACAAAATTCCTGTTTTCACGGGTAATACGCTCGGCGGAAAGAAGGGCCCGGTACGCGTGCTTCCGTACCATGGAGCAGGCTATGTCTTTGTCCGCGGTACGGCAAAAGGCATCGGCGCCCTGGGCTTTCCATAATTCTTCGCGGGCGATTTTTTTACGGGTTTTGTCTCCCCTAAGCTGGTTTATCAGGGTATGGGTAAAATACATTTTCGAGTACAGATTGTTTGCCTCGGAATAGCTCATCAAAAAACGCCGGGGCTGAAGGCAGGAGAGTTTTCTTCCATCGTCTATCTGGCTCATAAACCCGCTGTCCGCCGAACTCGCGAAATATGCCCGTTTTAGGGGCCCCGCCGTTTTAAGAAATTTTCCGGGAAGGCTCATCTCGGATTTTTCTTCATTGTTGGCAAGTTTTTCAAAAAACCGGCAGATCGCCGTTTCCGCGTTATCGCCGGAAAAACGGGGAAAGATCGTAACCAGTCCGGACCCGGAAGAATCCACGGTTCCGCCGGCGATAGAGCCCAGGACCGGAAACACCGTAACAAGCTTTCCCTGATCCTCGGTGATCCACGGCGAATAAAGTTCTTCGCCCTCAATTCCGGAAGCCCTGAACTGATCCTCGCCGAGGAACGTATAGGTCATTCCGCAGGAGGAAAGCACCCCGGCCAGGGACTGCTCCCAGGCGCCGAACGGAAGGTAACAACCCTGGGGTTTCTTTCCGAAATGCCGGCGGATATACGTTGTAAGCAGTTCTATCTGGCCGATCTTGTCGGCAAGGGGAAGCAGCGGCAGAAGCGGCTCGTAAAAACCCCCGCCGAGAAGTTCTATCTGTTTACGGGTAACAAGGTCGCCGATAAGGAGGAAAAATTCAGGCTTCTTTTGTTTAAGCCGTTCGAGAAGAGGGCCGGAAAGGTGCAGCGCCGCGGGAACGCCGGGATTGCTGTTGAGCATCGTGACAAACGGTTTAAGCCGGGAACTGTAGATTTCTTCAAATTCATCATCTTTCGTTCCGGCGGGAAGATGATCATGGTATCCAAGTATAACGTTGATTTTCCCGGACATACTATCCTATTCTATGATACTTTTTCTTCTCTGAAAAGCTTTTTTTGAAAAAACCGTCCCAAACGGGGTTTTAGGGCGACACTGGTTAACGTGTGGCGCATAAGTACTTCCCTAGCAAAACCCTGAGTACAAGCAGCGCGGACGCGTAAAAGATAAGCGAAAGAAGTCCTATGGAAACAAGCAGTATCGGATTTCCCCTAAGGCTGTGGGGAATGGCTTCCCCAAAAGAACGTTTTTGAATTTCCTTGATAATAAGATAGGTTATAAAAGCTCCGCCTGAAAAGGCCAGGGAAAGAAGCAGCGCCTCTCCAAAAGTCAACGCGAGACGCATGGTTAAAAACAGGGCCGCCAGGGAAAAACAGTTATACCCCGAGCCGATTCGGTACACTCCGGGATTCTCTCCCAGCCGGGGGAAAAGCCTGAACATCGCCGTTTCAAGGCCGAGGCCGGAAAACAACGACAGGGGGTAGATCAGCAGAAAGCCGGGGAACCAGCCGGCGAAAACGGAGAGCCTTTCAAAGAACAGCCACAATACCGGCGTGACGATAAAAAGTATCCCCCATGGGTAGTATACGTGAAAGGCCGGACTGCGTTCTCTGGAGACAAGTTCCCGTATGCCGATGCCGAAACAGAGGAGCAGGTTAAGGTATAATGCCGAAAAAACAACAACGGCCAGGCTGGACGTCATCAATCATCCTCCTGGTTGGTATAGATGTTTCTTCGGGAACGGTACAGGGCTACGCAGTATCCAAGGATAATCAGCGCCCCCGAGGAAAGTTTGAGCAGGGCCAAAGGTTCCAGCGAAATCCGGGGTTCCGGCAGGGGAGGATCCTGTGAAGAGGGAGCTTCCCCGCCGATAAGACGGATAAGCCCAAAGCCGGGCAGGGAAACCGATCCGGAACCCAAAGGTTCGCGGATAAGCGCCATGGCAAGGATAAGCGCCCCCAGGACAGAAGCTTCGGAGACAGCCTGAAAGACCATTTCCGGGGTGTCGTATTCTTTTACCCTGGAATAAAGGCCGGACGAGAGCAGAAACGCGGGACAAAGCAGAATACAAAGGCCGTTTTCCATGGCCTGGAATGGGCTTACCAGGGAGACAAAAAAGTAAAAAAGAAAACACGCGAACGAGGAAACAAATACCAAAACCGCGCTGCACCCTTTTTCCGGAAGGGCTTTGCGTCCGATACCGGCCGCGAACAGGGTAAGGGCGTTTGTCCAAAGAAGGGCGACAACGCAGACAAGGGCGGACGCTATCCGCCCCGACGCGATGATGATCAGGGCCACACCGGTAAAGGCGGACAGGGGCGAATGTACCCCCCAAAACAGGTGGGACTGCATATGGGAATTCACTGCCGGTTCTCCTGGGCGCGCGCTATCCGTTCACGGTATACGGCGTGAACCGCTTCGGGCAGATCCTCCATAACCTGGGCGGCATAATCACCAAGGGGGACAAACTTTTCAAAGCCGCCCCGGCCGTCGACAAAGGCGGCGCAGGCCGCCGTCTGCGCTCCCCTGAACAGGGTAAACACCAGGACGGAACCTTCGGCGGGATCGCCGGAAGGAACCTCTACGAGGTTGAACCATGTTCCCAGCCCCGCCGCCCTGCCCGCCGGTGCCCGGAGCCGTCTTGTCTCACCTGTGCGGGCAATGACCCGGTTCGCCGCCCGCACAAGAACCCCGGTACGGACGGACTGGGTAAAAGCCCAAAGCAGCGTTCCGGCAAGGATAACCGAAGCTATCCACGCAAGACAGAGTAATGCGCCGCGCCGTTCATCCAAAACCGGATTCGCCTTCATACCATTCTCCGTTTTTCATAATACAGCTTGTTTTCCAGCCGCCGTATCAGCGGAACCAGAATGTTCCCCAGAAGAACCGCCTCTATGACCCCGTAAGGCTCATTGCCGGGGAACCGGAACAGAAAGGCAAACAGGGCGGTAAGGAAAATATAGACCAGGTATCCCGGCGACGATTTTGGGCCTGTCGCGGGATCGGTTAAAAGGATAAACGCCGCGGCGACAGTTCCCCCGGATAAAAGGCCGAAAAGTATATCGCCGTTCCACAGGCCGCCCCCAAACGGCAAAGCTCCGAATATCCGAACCAGAAACAAATAGACCGCGAGAAACACCGCGGGAACCCAGAAACGGAAACTCCGGGAAGCGGCAAAGATCATCGTTCCCAGGATAAGAAAAAGAAGCCCCCTGTCGGCGATGATCCCCGGCCCCGGGGCGGAAAAAAAGCTTAGATAGCCTTCGGGGAGCCTTGTTCCGGTAAACGAAAAAACCGTGTTGTTGAAAAAACCGCTTAAAAGGTTGTCCAGGGAACCGCTTTCCCATCCGTTGATCTTGAGCATCGAAAGCGGCGAGCCAAGGGGATCTTCAAGACCTTTTTCAACGGAGAGGGCAAGCCGGACAAGCTGGGAATTTTCAAGGCTTCCGTTGAACGCTGAAGGCCATGTTATACGGATAAACAGCCAGCCCCCCGCCGCGGGATTTACCCAGTTGGATCCCAGGCCGCCGTAGCTGTGCTTTATAACCGCCATCGCAAAGGCTCCGCCGAAAAAGCCGAGCAGCGGGTTAAGCTGATTGGGCAGCAGCAGGGCAAGAACCATGGCCGAAGCCGCGGCGCTTCCGTCCCTGATCGACCAGTACCGGTTTTTAAGGTTAAAAAGAAGCTCGACAATCAGCGCACCGGCCAAAACCGCCGCGGCAAGAAAAAGCGAGCGAAAGGAATCGTCCAGGGACGACTGGAATATCGCCAGAAACGCAGCGGCGCAGAGCAGCCGCATTCTGTCCGTGGTCGAGCGGGCGAGGTTCACCTGGGGTTTCTGAAAAAGGGTCAGATCCATGCCTAATTTCCTTTTAACGCCGAACGGATGATACTTATCCTCAGCGGCAGATGGGACGGGCAGACGACCTCGCAGCATCCGCAACCGTGGCATTCGGCGGCCCTGCCGGGCATTGAATCCCGGTTATTCGCGCTCTTGGTATATTTATAGAGGGCTTCCGGATCGATGCCTACGGGACAGACGCTCCTGCACTCTCCGCAGCCGATGCACCTGGTCTGGCCTTTCTCTCCTGTCTGACCCTGGAGTACGGCAAAAACGGCAAAGCTTGTCTTGACGACAGGCTCGTCGAGGTCCACGACGGTACGGCCCATAAGCGGAGAACCGGCGCCGATACGCCGGGGTTTATCCACGAAGCCCCCGCATTCGGCGAAAATTTCGCCTATCCGGGTTCCTATCCGCACTTTCATGACCTGGGGCTTTTTAATTGCCGAACCTCCCACGGCGACATACCGTTCCAGTATCGGTTTTTTGAATTTTACCGCGTCGTGAACGGCCGCCAGAGTCGCCGGTCCCAGGGGCAGTATGACGCCCAATTCGATGTCGTGTTTTTTTCCGTAGCGTCTTAACACCAGTTCCAGTTCCCGGCCGTTCCGCTGGGGATACCGGGATCCGGCGAGGATCATGTCCACGGGGATTTCCGTCTTGCCCATGCTGTCAATCAGCATCGCGCCCAGCTCTTTTTCGTCTTTGGAAAGCACAACGACGATACGGTTCATCCTTCCGGCCCTGGCAATAATACGGCAGCCTTCGGCGACCGCGTCGGCCCGTTCTTTGCAGAGTACATAGTCCGCCGACAGCCAGGGATCATCAAAAACACAGCGAACCACCAGCGTAACCGGATCCTTGGCGGATCTAAGCGAATACAGCATGTCCGAAACGGGACGGCCGGAACCTTCCATTTCGACAATTCCGTATTCGGCGATTATCCGCTGAAGCTCAAACGGGGAAAGGCTCTGCCAGGGAAAAACCTCCTGGTAGCGGCCGAGTTTTTCAAAACCGCCTTCAAGTTTGATTACCATCGCGTCGTTGGTAAGTCCTTCGGCCATTTTCCAGGAAACCGTTCGCACGACCCTGCCCGGCACGGTAGAGTGAATATTCGCCGAGCCGAGTCCCTGGCCCCGCCCTATAAGCATGCCTTCCCGAACCCTGTCGCCCACAGCTACCACCGGATTCGCCCTGTTTCCGATATGCTGCACCAGGGGAATTACCGAAAGACCGGGAAGAAAGGCGGTAACGCTGGAATCCCGGGGCGGAACGGCAGGATCGGAGTACCGTATTCCTCCCCTAAGAAAAGAATAAACTTTCATGAACTAAAGTCAGTTTAGCATTTTTCCGGCGTTTCTGGCAACGGTACGGGTGACTGTCACCTCTTTTCCCCGCCGGAAAACAGCCGGGAAAGCTCTTCCAGTTCCGGCGGATACGGCGGGAGCGCGGGAAACGGCAAAGGCGGCTCCGCGGGGACAAAGCCGGAAATAAGGCCGTCTTCTCCGACAGGGTAGCTTCCGTAATCGCTTTCCCCGTACAGGGAACGGCGGGAAAACGATGCCTGAAATTCCGCGTGAACGGCGTATGCTTTCGGGCCGGGCAGGGGGCCGTAGGGCGTGGAACGCGGAGACGAAACCGGCCGCGGCAGCGCCGCGGCAAGAGCCGCCAGCAGGAAAACAGGCAGGGCAGGGGGAACAACGGCGCGCGGCCGGATCTTGCCGCTGATCGGCAGGGGAAAAAAGGCGTTCCTTTCTACGGAAGCTTCGGCTTTATGGGAAAGGAAAAGCGA
>JAIROH010000154.1 GCA_031257595.1 Treponema sp.
GCTGATTAACTTGACGCCAATCATCGTTGCCCTATTATTTTTCTCGTTTTTCCGCGAAAAACTGCGAAAAATCCACATTAAAGTAGCACTGATTTATTCTCGATTGAATAAATCAGTGCTTTCCTAGAAAACTTTCCGTGAACCGGGTTTGACCGCCGGGACGCCTTTTTTACAAAGTTCGCAGTCCGCCGGATCCCAGTTGGCGGCGCTGACTTTGCAGGCGGCGTAGAGGGGCCAGGCAAGGTCTTCCGCTCCGGGGGCGCGGCGATCAACTACACAGGCCACGGCGGTTATCTCCGCTCCCAGGGCTTTCAGAACCATGGCGCTTTCTCCCGAAGATCTTCCCGTGGTGATAACGTCCTCGCATATAAGGATTTTTTCCCCGGTCCGTACCTCAAAACCCCGACGCAGCGACATGTTACCCGATTCGTCGCGTTCGGTAAAAAAAGCCGGAAGTCCCAGCTGCCTGCCAAGTTCGTAGGCGGCGACAATGCCCCCGATTGCGGGGCCAACGACGGCGTCAACGGCAAGCGAGCCGGAAGCCATGGCGGCGCGGATTTGTTTCGCTACCGGGGCAATGGCGGCGGCGGCTCTGTCGGGATATTGAAAAAGCCGTGCGCACTGAAAATATTTATCCGAATGGCGGCCTGAAGACAGAAGGAAATGGCCTTCCAGCATGGCCTCCGATTCCCGCAAAAGTTCCAAAGCTTCTTTCATGCTGTGAGTATACAGAGTGAAGAGTGAAGAGTGAAGGGCGGAGAAGCTGACGAATTTGACGGGACATGGTACGATGTTATATGAACCTCTTCCTCCATGTTTGCTGCGCTCCCTGTTCCGTGATGTGTATCGAAACCCTGAAAGGCGAAGGCATTGAGCCGGAACTGTACTGGTATAATCCAAACATCCATCCGTTTACCGAATACAAAAGCCGCAGGGACTGTCTTGCCGGTTACGCGAAAAACCTTGGCCTTGCGCTTGTTATGGAAGATGAATACGGCCTCAGGGATTTTATCGCACGGGTCCAGTGCCGGAACACAGGGCCGCATCCTGATTCTTTTGCCTTCCCCGGCCGCTGCGCTTTTTGTTACCGCCTGCGTCTTGAAAAGGCGGCCCGCGCCGCGAAAGAAAGGGGCTTTGAAGCGTTCAGCACAAGCCTGCTCATAAGCCCCTACCAGGATCACGAACTGGTAAAAAAGACGGCGCAGGCCGCGGCCGAACACTACGATGTTGAATTTTTATACCGGGATTTTAGGCCGTTTTTCAGGGAGGGTCAGGCAAAAGCCAGAGCCGCGGGCTGCTATATGCAGAAATACTGCGGCTGTGTTTTCAGCGAAGAAGAACGGTACCGCGGCGCGGCGTCTGCGGACTACCGGGACAGGGCGGCGACGGCGGCGCCGAAAAGCGAAGCCTGTTCCACGGGGATAATGGTGTAAAAACGGGGCTTGTCTTTTATCAGCATAACCCGGAGGTACGCCTCCAGGGCTTCCCTCATCCCCTTGTAGATCACGTAGGTCGTCCCCTCAACGGCGATCCGTACCGGAGAAAACGGATCAAAGCCCGCGTCTATTTTTTCAACCGCCGCCGCGACGACCGCCGCGGAAAACATCGCTCCCCTCTGGGTAACAATCGAGGTAAGGTACGCGAAAGATTTTATCGCGTCCAGCTCATCGCTTTCAAAAAGTTCCCCGACAGGGCCTTCCCGCGAAAGCGGCATGTGCATAAACTCGTTAAGCTGCCTGGTTTGAAGCGTCTGCCAGGAGGCGAATTCTTCCGCCCTTCTGAACGACAAAACGCCGTCTTTTATCGCCTGTTTAAGAATATGGAACGTAAGCGGGCCAAGGTATGCCCCGGCCGTGGATTTTTCGAGCGTGTATGCCCCGGGCTTTTTTGTCGTGGCGTCAAATTCCCTGTCCAGCGTACCGAGGTAGCGGGGCACGCAGTTTCCGCTTTCGCAAACAACTATCTGGGGAGAATCTTCCGAATAAAAGCCAATCTTGGGTATCTCGTTTTCCGGGTAGGCGGTATTGAATCCCGTACCCAGAATACAGCCGATAACAGGCCCCCCGGGAACGGCGTATTTTTTTTCGCCTTTAATAAAACCGCCGTCGGGAGGAATTTCCACAAGGCCGGAAAGCAGCGTGGATACCGTATCGTTGAGCATCACAATACGTTCCGGGGGCTTAATGCCCCGGCGCGAGAGCGCTTCCCCAAGGCCCTGGCCCACCGCTTTGCCGATTACATCCGGGGCGTCGACCTCTTTGCTGAACGACAGAAGAATCGCGTCCCCGTCTTCCCTGACTTCCATCGGGTAGGAAAAACAAAAACCTATCCCTTCCACGGGACCGGCCTCAATAAGCGGGACGACAAGGGCGGCAATTTCGTCAAAGAACGCTTCCGCGCCGATCCGCCCGGCGGTTCCCGGCATCGGCGCTTTCGCGCTTCCTTCCGTCTCCGGTTTGCCGGCTTCCTTAAAAGTAACCCTGGCGGCCCTGAGGTTGGTGCCCCCCGCGTCCAGAGCGATGACCGTTTTCCCCAACGGAAAGCCGGTAACCGGCCGTATGTAGGCGGGGATCATGGCAAGCGGAGAATTCTGGCCTCTAAGACCCCGCTCCATGTCGATACGGAAATCCCGAACCAGGGTTGCGGGATCGCAAATATCGTAATGAAAACCGTAGGACCGCGCAAAATCGGCCAAAAGTTCGGGGTTGAATTTGCTCATAATTTATTATGGGCTTACAACTGAAAATCCGCAAGTGGTTTGCGGCCAGGGCGCCGTCCGCCGTATTTTTTAATGGAATCTCCCGTACCAGCGGGGGTGTATGGTTCCAAATAGCGCCACGAGAGAGCTTCGGAGCCAGTGCGCCGGAAGACCCCTGTGGACATTTTTTGCCTTCAATCCCAGGCGTCAAGTAACGTATTGACTCGTTTGTGAAAGCGCTCTTTCCGTATTCTTTCAAACCTCGAAATTCGGCCTAATAATACTCTTCAAGATAACTGTATGCTTTATCAAAAAGATCGTTGTCTTTGATTTTGTATTTTACCCACACTACGGTACGGAGGGCTTTTTTTACTTCCTGCCTGCCCGCGGTGGTATTTTGCCATCCGGGAAAACGAACTATTTTTACTAT